>NZ_JAELTL010000016.1:0-100803 GCF_016428815.1 Serratia sp. ASV30
ATCGTCGGCAGCGTCAGATGTGTATAAGAGACAGATTTCACCCGTATTGACTTTGGATGTAATATCATTGGAGTAGGAAACAACCTCACTAATAAACTTATCCTTTGCCAAGCTCCACTTCATATACTTACCGGCAACGCTGTTCATTACCTGCATAAGCTCATTCTGCTTATAACTGATAATAACGCCAATGACTTTTTGCTCTCCTCGCTCCCTGTCCTCCCGATTGATATACGGATCGCGTTTAATCTCGTCCAATTCGTCATACATTCCCTGCATCAATCTATCCATGATAAAACCACTCTTTAATCTATCGTTTATCGCAAAACCGTTTGGTTTATATAATTGATAAGTATACCTTACGCAAGGTATTTCGATTGCCAGGCGGGTCACAGAGCGAGTATTAGGCTGGCTAATGAGATATAGCCAGAAGAACGCCCACTTATTAGTGGGCAATTTTTAAGCTTCAGGCACCGGCGGCCAGTCAATATCTGGGGCATCATTAGGTTCTAGCCGGTTAATCAGCACCCGGTAATGCTTCCAGTCAAGCTATAAAATCAATAACTTATTGATTTTATTATTGTAGTGAGGAATACGCGTTTAATGTTGCACATCGTCACTGTCTCCCAGCTGCGTTAGGCTACCGTCGTTATCCCCCGGCGTAGGCGCATTGACCGGGTCGAAAATATGGTCCAGGATTGCCCTGGCCGTTGGCCCTGCAACTACGCCATCCCCACCACCATTTTCCAAAATTAGCGCCATTGCCACCCGCGGGTTTTTATACGGCGCAAACAGGGTATAGAAGATATGGTCACGCAGGCGTACCGGGATCATTTTGGCATTGTAAGTCTGGTTTTCTTTCAGGCTGAAAACCTGTGAAGTGCCCGATTTGGCCGCTATCTGGTAGGGCGCGGTATGGAACAGTTTATACCCGGTTCCGTTAGGCAGGTTCGCCATGCCATACATACCTTTGCGCACAATCCCCCAATACGGCGATTTGGCATCGCCAATCTGCACGGCCTGCTCTGGTGGCTGATAGCGTTCGACTTCCCGGCCCTGCTTCATCGAATACAGCAGATGCGGCGTTTTTACCCTGCCGCTGTTGATCAGCGTGGTCAGTGCTTTCACCATCTGGAGCGGCGTAGCGACCCAATACCCCTGACCAATACCCACCGAGACGGTATCACCTTGGTACCAGCCTTTTTTATGTACCCGCTGCTTCCATTCCCTACTCGGCAGCACGCCGCGATATTCCTCGTTTAGATCGATTCCCGTCGCCTTGCCATAGCCAAACTGGCTGAGCCACTGATGGATCCTGTCGATCCCCATCTCATAGGCAACCTGATAGAAGAAGGTATCGGCCGACTCCTCGATCGCCTTGGTGACGTTCAGCAGGCCGTGCCCGGTTTTCAACCAGTCGCGATAGTGCCGCTGCGTTCCCGGCAGGGTCCAGGTGGGTGCACCAAAGAAAGTGGTGGTTGGGGTGATGACACCGGCAAACAGTGCCGATACCGCCATATAAGGTTTTACCGTTGAGGCTGGCGGGTATAACCCCTGCGTCACGCGGTTAATCAGTGGTAAGTCCGGGTTGCTGAGCAGCGACTTGTAGGCCTGATAGCCAATACCTTTGACGAACGGGTTGGGGTCGTAGCTAGGGCTGGAGACCATCGCCAGAATGCCTCCGTCGCGCGGATCGGCGACCACTACCGCCGCCCGTTGCCCTTTGAGCAAGCCTTCGATGTACTGTTGCAGGTGCAGATCCAGCGTGAGATAAATATCTTTGCCCGCCTGGGGCGGCTGTTCCTTCAGCAGGCGAACGATACGCCCGTGGTTATCCACCTCCACTTCCTGATAGCCAGTGGTGCCGTGTAGCTCTTTCTCGTAATAGGCTTCCAGCCCCTGTTTGCCAATATTGTGGTCGGCCGCATAGTTTTGCGCTAATCCCTGCTGCTCCAGCTTTTTAACGTCGTTATCGTTAATGCGCGAGACATATCCCACCACGTGCGCCAACTGTGCCCCGTAAGGATATTGCCGCTGCTGGTAGGTCTCGATGGTTACACCGTCAAAGCGATACTGGTTTACCGCAAAGCGGGCAACCTCGGTTTCACTCAGCCCGGTTTTCAGCGTGACGGGCTTGTAGCGGCTATTGTGGTGCATATCGTCACGGAAGGAGGCGATGTCATCCGGCGTCAGATCGACGATAGGCGTCAGGTTTTGCAACAGCGTTGCCATATCGGCAATCTTGCTGGGGGTCACTTCAATCTGATACAGCTGTATGTTGCGCACCAGCGGGATGCCGTTGCGATCGAAGATCAGGCCTCGATGAGGGGCAATCGGCAGCATCTTGATATCGTTCTGATTAGAGCGAGTCTGGTAAAACGCATGCTGTTTGATCTGCAACTGATAAAGGTTGTAAACCAGCAAGCCAAAACAGGCGACGACTAACACCATCGCCACGCAGGCACGGCGAATGAACAACGTTTCTTCGGCGGGATGGTCACGGAAAGGATCTTTTAATTGGGCCATGCGCGGAGTCTTACCTGCCAGACTGATAGCTAAAAAGGGTGCGAAAAGCCGGCCAGCATAGCGTTAATAACCCTGGTGCCACATTAAAAGGTTGCTAATGATTTGGCATAAATGTTTCAACATATTGGAATGTTGCTGTGATTTGTCAGACAAGCCATGACGACTATTGAGACACCCATTATTCCGATGCTACAATGTGACGCAGATCACACCAGTAACCTAAACCACCGTCTATCCAATGCGCATTCTTCCCCAAGGTCTGATACCAGGAGATGGATGCGGCGTTTGTAGCAAAGGATCACCTTCGATGAGTACCATAGCCACTGGCTTTATTATGATGCGCTGGGAATTGCTGAGCGCAGTGATGATGTTTCTGGCCAGCCAACTGAATGTGGTGTGCCGCAAGGCCAGCCGTAACGGCATGGCGTTTGTGTTCAGCAGCCTGGGGCTGTTCACTAGCTGCTGGTTTGTGATGGGGCTGATGGGTATGTCCTTCAACCTGGCAGGCATTATGCACTTCTGGGCATCATTCAAGGACGTCTTCATCGATGTCATGAGCCAAAACCCGACCGCCTTCCCCCTGCCATAACCACCGTTCCTGGCACCATCCGCCGATGGTGCTGCGCCATAGGTAGCCAGTGGGTTATGGGTTAGCCCGCATCCAGGGCGTTAAAGTCACGCCAACCAGCAAACCTTCCGGGCTTAACAGACGGGTGACGCTCTGGCCCCACGCCTCCAAACGGTTGGCTACCAGCAGTTGATAGCCCTGATCCAGCAGCGTTTGAGTGGCCTTACCCATATCCGCCACGTCAAACTCCATCCATGCCTGCGGCACCGGTAAATCTTGTGGCCATTGATCCTGACCAAAGCAGGATTGAGCAGCCTGCGCCAAAGGCCATAGCGCGAAGTGCTTCACGCCAGCCAAGGCATCGTGCTCGGTCAACAGATAGTCCTCATTCCCTTCCATTGGCTTGAGCGGCAACCCCAGCGCTTGCTGATAAAACGCGGTACTTTGGCTGGTGTTTTGGGTGATCGGGCCAAAACCCGCGACAAAAAGTACCTCAACACCACAAAAGGGTTGTTCCATATCCTTTTTCCTCATGGATTAACGGCTTTGCTGCCGCAGACGTATCGGCGTATGGCCATAGAATGCCTTGAAACGATGGCTGAAATGGCTGGCCGAGCTAAAGCCGCAGTCCAGCGCAATCTGGGTTAGCGGCATCAGCGTGTTGCGCAGTAATTTTTCCGCCTGTTGCAAACGCACCTGCATCACATACTGATGCGGCGCCTGTCCGGTGCTGTGTTTGAACATGCGGGCAAAATGAAACTCGCTCAATTCCGCCTGAGCGGCCAGATCGGCCAGCACCAACGGCTGATCGAGATGGTGATAGATAAACTCCTGCACTCGCTTCAACACGGCAGGAGCCAGCCCACCAAGCACGCTAGGCAGCCGCCATTGCAACTGAGTGTAGCGCTGGAGCATATGTGACATCAACAGCGTGGAGGCGCTGCTCAGTGCCAACTGGTTGGCGCTGTCTTGCCAATTGTGATTAAGCAAAAACTGGCGATACAGCAGCGTGATTTGCGGGTCTTCCGCAAACGACAGCGGCTCTACGTTGATGGACGCCGGGCTGCGATCCCAGGTCTGCTCCACCAAATGGCGTAAATGCTGGTCGGTACAATACAGATGAACAAAGGAGAGATTGCTGCGGACATCCCAGGTGGATTCGTAATGCCGCGGCATGATGCAAAAACGATCCGGGCCGCCGCCGTTCTGCCAGCCCCCTGGTACCTTCTGATAACACTCGTAGCCATCCGCCACGTACAGGCTGAGGGTGTGGTGATCGGCACTTTCCTGGGTGATACGGTCATTGCAGTTTGACCAGGCCGCCAATTGCACGCCAGATCCCAGCTGCACGCTGTTGTGCAACCGGGCTTTATGTTGGTGCAATGTTTCAAATGCCAGGTATGCCATAGCTGCCCTATTCCTGTGATCCAAGCCGTTCCAGTTTAAAGAGTGGCGGCGCGGGATGCCAGTTGTCACGGGGCGCTTTTAACAAAAAAAGCGCAAGAATATGCAATTGGCCGCAAAAGGCTGAAAGCGTTACGACACTAAAAGATGAATACTCCCGTCATCATTAACAGGAGAACTCATGAATACGCTGTTGTATCTTGCCGTAGTGCTGATTTGGGGCACCACGTGGATTGCGATTACTCTGCAACAAGGCACGGTGGCGATCCCCGTGTCGATCGGTTACCGTTTCTTGCTTGCTGCCGCCGTGATGTGGCTAGCCATGCTGGCGCTACGCCGTCTGCGGGCCATTAGCCTGCGGGACCACCTGTTCTGCATGTTGCAGGGCTGCTGTGTGTTTGGCTTTAACTTTTACTGTTTCTACCTGGCGGCGGCCTATATCAGCAGCGGGCTGGAATCGGTGATTTTCTCAATGGCGGTGTTGTTCAACGCGGTTAACAGCATGATTTTCTTCCGCCAACGCCCTAGCCCGAATCTGCTGCCTGCGGCACTGTTAGGCATGACCGGCATCGTGGCGCTGTTTTGGCAGGATCTGATGGCGACCCAGATGGCGCCAGAATTGCTTAAAGGGATCGGGTTGAGCGCTCTGGGTACCTACGGTTTTTCGTTGGGGAATATGCTCAGCACGCGCCACCAACGCCGTGGACTGGATATGCTTTCCACCAATACCTACGCCATGAGCTACGGCACACTGCTGATGTTTGCCATCGCACTGGCACAGGGCGCTTCATTGCAGCTCGAATTCACCACTCGCTATCTGGGATCGCTGTTCTATCTGGCGATTTTTGGCACGGTGATCGCCTTTGCCGCCTATTTCACCCTGCTAGGCCGCATCGGCTCAGGGGCCGCCGCCTATAGCACCTTGCTGTTCCCGTTGGTGGCGCTAACGATCTCCACTCTGTATGAGGGTTACCAGTGGCATCTGAATGCGGTGATTGGCCTGTGCCTGATCCTGCTGGGTAACCTGGTGATGTTCTCCAAGCCGGGGATGTTCAATCTATATCGATGGAAACGTGGGGTTCAGTGACGGTATTAAAGATAAGCGTCGAGATACCGTTGCCCACTTAAGATAATCCATGAATTAACACAAAAATCATTGAGGTGTGATGTAAACCACCTCAATGATTGCCCCCTATCACGAAAGATTACAGCCCATTGCAGTAGGATTCGTATTGACCTTGTTTACTCATGCATATTAATGGCTTATTAGGTCGACAAATTCCATTCCAGGCTGGCCCACTGGCGTTTTGGTTTCCTGCAGCATCATATAATGCTCCCACCGCAACCCCTGCGGCTAGTCCAATTGCCGGCCCTAATGGGCCAGCCAAACCCTTTCCGAATGCCGTGCCAGCGATTGTGGCTCCGCCAACGGCAACCTCTCTACCTGCTTGTTCCCAGTTTACATTTCCTGCACCTGAAACCATATTAATTTCATCAAAGCTTAAGACTTTCATTTAAAAACTCCTGTTGCTTGATAATAAATAAACATCACGATTGCTATGCCAGTAGAAATAGCCAAGGACTGAAATAACGGAGACGCGTTAAAACTTCTCGCAATAGAACCTATGGTAACGCCAAGAAAAACACAAAAAAAGATAAATAGAATATTTTTCACCACCCCCCCTGAAATGTAAGTAATGAACTTGTTTTTAAAATTACAATATTGATTTCAATAAATCATAAAAATAAGAGAGATTGTTCAGACATTATAAAAATGCCTGAAGGTGCTAAGGTTTGTGATATAACCTACCTACTCATTTCTCAAATGATGTCATCACAGAATAACCATCCAGAAGTTGATAGTGACTATCATTCTAAATTATTTCATCAAGGTCAAGTTATTTTTATTCGACAGTAAACACCTATTAATCATTCCTATAATGAAAACCGTTAAGGCGATATGGTAATTTTATTAGCAACAATCAAAGTAAGCAGCGGAAAATAAATCGATAGCCATGGTCTAAAACCTTGTCACCCACGAAGGCTTTTTAGCTGCGCTCAAAAATTAGGCCTGCCGTAGGAAGTTCTCTATGCTCGTTGCCAAGGCGAGCGGTACTTCATTCATTGGGTAATGACCGGCATTCTCAAGTATTTCCAGTTCAGCCCTTGGATACCATGCAAGGTAGGTGGAACGCATCAGATCTGTGTTGAATGTCGGATCATGCTCCCCGATCAGCACCTTAACCCTGTGTGGTAAACCCTGTACCTGCGCGCTGAAATCGGTGTTGCTCCATGCATTCAAGTAAGCGGCAAAAGCGGCTCTGGACGAATGCGCCATTGAATACTCAGCTTTCCAGTCGATCCACGCTCGTGAAAGGCGCTGTCCAGTACTACGATTGATGATGTTCCTTCTATTCTCGATGCTATCAGCTGCACCAGTAAACAATGCTTGCCCTACAGGATCGAAGGCTACACCGCAGCAAGGAACCGGTGCAACAGGAACTAACATACGCACGCGTTCAGGGGCCAGGGTCGCTACACGTTCAATTGCCATTCCCCCCATCGAGTGGCCTATCAAGCTAAACGTGTCGAATCCAAGCTCATCTGCAAGGGATAAGGTATCGATCGCAATTTCATCCATGCTATAAGTGCCAGTTGCGGAACTCATGCTCCCGTATCCACGGTAGTTCATAAAGATATAAGTAAATTCTTCGCGGCTGAGGGCATCCTCCATTGGCGCAAAAGCATGGCAATCACCAAACCACCCGTGAAGAACAATGACAGAATGCGGACCATTACCTACTCGGTGAAACGTGTTGGACATATCGACTCCTAATAAACTGAATGTGCCAGATGATTTCGTTACCGTGGCCATTGTAGGATCCGCAGCACCAGCTCGCTTTCAGTATTGAGTCAATTATTGTAGAGTTTGGGCCATGCGTAATACGTTACTCGACCCCTACGAAGACATTCCACGAATTGCCGTAGTCACAGCAAATGACTATCCGGCGTCTTCGACTTTTCCCTCCCATACACATCGTCGCAGCCAGTTTGCCTATGCCGCCTCCGGGACGATCAGCGTGTTCACGGCACGCGAAAACCTGGTTGTTCCACCACAGCGGGCATGCTGGGTACCCGCTGGCATCGACCATGAGATGCATATGCGTGGCCCTGTCACCATGTTGAACGCATTTTTCACCCCGGACGCTGCCCGCGCCGCAGGACTACCCGATGGATGTCGGGTGGTTGGAGTGTCACCCTTGCTACAGAACCTGTTAGTACAGGCAGTGGATTTGCCAGCGCTCTATGACCTGAATAATAGAGAAGGCAAGATTATGTCTCTGTTGCTTGATGAAATTGCCGCTATGCCATCTCTGTTGCTAAATACTCCGTTGCCGGACGAGCCTCGTTTAGCCAGACTGTGCCGTCAACTGATTGAAAACCCCTCTCTTTCTATCGATATCAACACAATGGCTGCGGAGGCAGGCATGAGTCGGCGCACTTTCACCAGAGTGTTCCGAACGCAAACTGGCGTGAGCTTTACTGAGTGGCGCCAACAAGCCTGTCTGCTGGCGGCTATCACCCGCCTTAACAATGGGGAATCGGTTACTCGCGTTGCGCTGGACCTTGGCTATGGGAGTTCAAGTGCCTTCACTGCACTATTCCGCCGTGTACTTGGCGTGCCGCCCAGCCTATACCTTGAGAAATAGCGAAAAATCAAAGGGGTAATGTTTCTGAATGGATAGGGGCGCCGTACCACGCCCCTAGTGACTCCGACGACTGTATTTCTGCACTGATATTGTCACTTCATTCCGGTTGGACAAGTATCCGCGACATTGTTAAGCCCTTCGGTTTGATGTTCGAAGCGAGTCTTGTTGGCGGGCGCATCATGGTCAATCGTCAGAACATAGATACTGTCAAAATCACTGCCCGGCCATTTGGCCGCCTGTTGGGGATCGCCCCCTTCTGCGGTGATAATGTTTTTTACCACCTGCACCAAGTTGTGATGTTCCCAAGAGACATACACCACGGCATTGCGGAAACGATCGTCCAGCAGAGCCGTCTGCAAATCAGTAATGTCATCGGCGTGATACTGGATATTCACTGGCAGCGAAAGCCGAATGGCCGTGGGGGTGATGGTGGTCAATGCTCGCAGGGAGCTACCCAGCTTATTTTTCTTGGGGCCTGCAGCATAAATGGCTTCGGGTTTACCAAAGCGGGAGATTAAGACCTCTGGCAGTGCCAAGGCGCGGTTAAAGCCTTTGCAGGTCAGCTGACCACTGTTGTTGTCTGGCTTCTCGCCGTGGCGAACGAAAACCAGGGTTTGCTCACTCCAGGCGGCCCCTGCCACGCTGGACAACAGTAGCGCCAATACGCCATTTTTAAACGCTTGCTTCATGGTTCTTTCCACCCATATTTACCCTCAAGAGCACTGCCAGCTAAGGCCGCATACTTGCAGGACATTGTCATGACTAATGAATTATTTGCATAGGTGTATGCATATTTAGCTACCTTATCATTGAATCGGCCCTGTAATACACTTCCTCCTGTCGGCCATAAGCACATCGGCCACCCTTTTTGATTGCTTCCTGAAAGCAGGCGTAATTTGACGGCGGAGACGAAATGAGCGAGAAATTTGACGGTAACGGTATTTTCCCCAAAGGGCCAAGAAATGACGCCTATGCGCAATATTTCACCGGCACCAGCTACCTGAACATGTTGACCACCGAAGGGGTAGCCATTGGCAATGTGGTGTTTGAACCAGGCTGTCGGAATAACTGGCATATCCACCATCAGGGCGGCCAGATCCTACTGGTGACCGGCGGGCGCGGCTGGTATCAGGAGTGGAATGAACCGGCTCGCCAACTTACCGCCGGGGACGTGGTCAATATCCCGGCAGGAACCAAACACTGGCACGGTGCAGCCCAGGATAGCTGGTTTGCGCATATTGCCGTGGCGGTCCCGGCCGAGGGCTCCTCCAATGAGTGGTTGGAACCGGTATCCGACGAGGATTACCGTCAGCTACCCTGATCAGCCAAGACAGGTGGCTGGGGATTAATGACAGCGGGTGCACATTTGCAGCGCCCTTTAGAGAATTAATCGATTAGCCAATCAATAATCCCAGCACCGCACCGCCCGCCAAGATCCATAACGGATGGATGCGCTTACTCATACTGAGTAATGTCGCTAACACAATTAATATTGCTAACCGCCAATTGGTGGCTGAAGCCTGGGCAATCAGCACGCCGCTGGCGGCAACCAGCCCGACCGTCACCGGCACCAGCCCAACCTGAACGATACGCCTCCAGGGTTTATCTTTAAAACGCCGCCATGCGCCCATCACCAGAATGGTGACAATGGACGACGGTCCAAACTTGGCTACGGAAGAAACCAACAGCCCGGCCCAACCCGCGACATGCCAACCAATCAGCGGCACGATCATCATATTCGGCCCCGGAGCCGCCTGCGCCATGGCAAACAATGCGCTGAATTCCTGGGCGCTCATCCATTGATGCACCTCCACCACCTGGCGCTGCATTTCCGGCAGAATGGTAAAGCCGCCACCGAACGCCATCAGCGAAAGCTCGGTAAAAATGATCGCCAATGAGATTAACACCGCCATCATGAAGGTTTCCTCCAGGCAAGCAGAATACTGAGCGGGGCCAACAACAGCATGGTTGGCAGCAATGGCAGACGCAGCCAGGCAATCGCCACCAAAGCAATGGCAACAATCGCTAATGGCAACCATTTCCCCCACAGTGGCAACAGCATTTTCAATGCGGTAGAGAGCAGCAAACCTGCCGCCGCTGCGGCTAACCCAGCGAACACATGTTGCACATGGACATCGTTTTGGTAGCGAGCATAAATCACGCCCAGGCCGACCACAATCGCCGTTGGGGCGCAGATCAACCCGAGCAAGGCACATAGCGCACCACGCAATCCGCGAAACTCCATCCCCACCGCTACGGAAAGGTTAATGACGTTGCCACCCGGCAGGAACTGGCACAATCCCAGCAGTTCGGTGAACTGTTCAGCGGTTAACCAGCGGCGTTGTTCTACCAACATGCTGCGCGCCAGCGGGAGTACCCCGCCAAAGCCGATCAGGCCAAGCATCAGAAAACCGGTAAACAGTTGAGTATTGCTTGGTGGTTTTGCAACTTCATGGCCCTGTAGCGCATTAGAATCCGACATAGCGTTTCCCACATTATCTCAGTTGTTATCTGGCATAATGCACGCGGCCAAGCCATGATGTCTAATGCATTTCAGAGCCATTATCGCTACGGTGAACGCGCTGCAGACCGAGCTTAATCGTCCCGATCGACAATCCGCGTCAGGTGGATGACCAAGTACAGCAGCTCGTCGTTGGACATCTCCATTTCCAACAGATTTTTCACATAGTCACGGATCACCAGTGCGCAACGATAGGCATCGGGATACTCTTTCGTCGCCTGCAAGAACAGGAAATCGTCTTTCGACTTCACCTGTTTGTTATCGATCATTCGTTGAATGAAAAACTGCATATGCAGCAGGAAACGTGAGTAGTTGAGTGAATCCGTGGCGATATCGATGCGAAAATGGTATTTGATGATGTTGAAGATATCCTTCAGCATCTTCACCGCCAGCAGCGTGTGCTCCATACTCTGTACGTCGGTCTGGCCATTGACCAGGTGAAAGGCAATGTTCCCCGCTTCCGCCTCCGGCAACAGGATATTCAAACGCTGGTTGATCTGCGCCAGCGCCTGTAATGCCACGGCAAACTCCTGCGGATAAAAGCGTTTTACCTCATGCAACAGTCGGTTCTGAATGATGATGCCTTTACGGCAGCGCTCAATTGCAAAGCTGAGATGATCCACCAAGGTGAAAAAGATCTGTTCGTTGACCCGGCCACCAAGCTGGCTGTTGGCCAGCCTGAGGATCATTTGCACCAGCTCAATGTGCTGTTCCGGCGTGGCCTCTATCAGGCGTAGATGGTCGTGGCCGGTTTGACCGTTCTGCACCACATAGACTTTTTCTATGCTGGCCGAGGCCAGCACATCCCCTACTTTGCTGTTAAACCCGATGCCCTTGCCCATCACGATAACTTCGCGGTTATCGCTGTCGGTAGACAGCACCAGGCTGTTATTGAGCACCTTGACGACTTTCATCATTAAACTGTGTTATCCACGTTGTTGGCCGTTCGAGGCAATCAGGCGCTGATACCAGGCGAAACTGTTCTTCTTGATACGCCGCAGATCGTGCAGATCCTGTTCACCGCGGTTGACATAGATAAAACCGTAGCGCTTGGCGTAGCCCTGATGCGTGCTGACCAGATCGATCGCCGCCCACGGGCAGTAACCCAGCAGATCGACACCATCATTAATCGCCAACTGCATTTGTTCGATATGCGCACGCATGAAATCGATGCGGTAATCATCATTGATGATATCCCCAGACAATAGCTGGTCCGGCGCGCCGATGCCATTCTCAGTAATTAAAATCGGCAGATGATAGCGTTCATAAACCTTGCGCAGCGTCAGCCGCAGGCCCACGGGGTCGATCACCCAACCATAGCGCGTTTTGTCGACATACGGGTTTTCCGCTGCCCGATACACGCCCGGCTCACCCAGCATGATTTGCTGGTCCCCCGCACGAGCAGTGATATCCGAGGCATCCCCACGGCTGGCGGCGATGGTGGCGGTGGAATAGTAGTTAATCGCTACATAATCCGGCTTTCCTTGCAGCAGTAACTCCGCGTCTCCGTCTTCAATCACTGGGGCAAGGCCGCGATCCTGCAAATATCGCCAGGCCAACGCATTGTATCGGCCATGTACCGCAACATCCAGAAAGCTCCAGCAGCGCAGCGTTTCCCAGTTGTGGGCGGCGATGGCATCCAACGGATGGCAGGTTTCCTGATACATCGACGTGGTATTGATCGCCGGGCCGATTTTCCCCCTGGGACAGCGCTGATGGCACAAAGCCATGACCCGCGCCTGCGCCACCAGCATATGGTGGCTCTGTTGATAAAGTACCGGCTTGGTAGGCAGTTCGCCGCCCTTTGGTACCCCGATGGCACCAGGGTGCAGGATCATGGTGTTCTGTTCGTTGATGGTCAGCCAATATTTGACCTTATCGCCAAAGGCAGTGAACAGCACGTCCGCATACTCGACAAAGGCATCGATGGTCTGCCGATTGCTCCAACCGCCCTGTTGTTCCAGCACATAGGGCAGATCGAAATGGTAGAGCGTGACCACAGGTTCAATGCCGTGCTTGAGCAGTTCATCGATCAGGTCACGATAAAACGCCAGACCAGGCTGATTCACCTCGCCCGTACCGTTGGGCAAAATGCGCGTCCAGGCAACGGAGAAACGGTACGCCTTCAGCCCTAATTCGGCGAACAGCTTAACGTCTTCACGGAAGCGGTGGTAATGATCGCTGGCCACCTTAAAATCTGCCGTCTCGGCGGGATGATCGAGCATATCGACAATGGAAGGACTTTTGCCGTCTTCGTCCCATGCCCCCTCAACCTGATAAGCCGAGGTTGAGGCCCCCCACAGGAAGCCAGGCGGAAAATCGTTCAGCTGGTGGTAAATCATACATTTTTTTCCTTGGTATTCAGCGCGACAATTTGCTCACCAAAGTTCACCGGGCCAGGCTGTCGGCAGCTCAGGTGCGGATACTGCTCGCTGTTGACCACCAGCACCGGGGTGATAATGTCGTAACCCAGCGCGGTAATGGCGGCAATATCAAAGCGCACCAGCTCATCACCGTTTTTCACCCGATCGCCCACCTGCAGTTGAGAGCTGAAATGCTCACCGTTGAGATTGACGGTATCGATGCCGATATGCATCAGCACTTCCATGCCGTTATCGGCCTTAATGCCCACGGCATGCTTCGAAGGCAGGAAGGTCACGATTTCCCCGTCCACTGGAGCACGCAGCACACCTTGCTCAGGTACAATTGCCACGCCCTTGCCCAACAACCCTTGCGAAAATACGTCGTCATTCACCTGTTCCAGCGCCACCAGTTGACCAGCCAACGGGCTTAACAGCATCGCATTGCTCTCGGAAGGAGCACTATCTGTTGCTGCCGCCTCTTCATCTTCATCAACCGGATCCTCAAAGCCCAGGATCCAGGTCAAGGCAAAGGTCACGACAATGGCGATAACGCAGGTGATGAGGGCGTGCACGATATTCATCGGGTTTTCGCCGATAAAGGCCGGTAAGGCCGCCAACCCTGGCGAAACAAAGGCATAACGCACCAAACCGCTTACACCCGCGTAGACACCGGCACAGCCGCCGCCGATCATGGCTGCGATCAACGGTTTACGCAGTTTCAGCGTGACGCCGTATAGTGAAGGCTCGGTGATCCCCAGCAGCGCGGTGAAACCGGCGGATGAGGCTAACTGACGCAGATTTTTATTCTTGGTGCGGAACGCGACACACAGGGTTGCCGCGCCCTGGGCGATGTTGGAAGCCAACATGCCGGGGCCATTAATCATTTCAAAGCCGTTTTTACTCAACTGGCCGGTAGCGATAGGCGTCATCGCCCACGCGGTGCCGGTGATCACCAGGAATGGTTGCAGCCCGCCCATTAGCATCGGGATCAGCCAACTGGCCTTGCCATCGATAATCGCCGCGCCGCTGGCCACCAGATCGTTGAGGAAAATACCGAACGGCCCTACCGCCACCAAGGCTAGCGGCGTGGTAACCAGCAGGATGATCATCGGTTTGGTGAAGAATTTAATCATGGTCGGCGAGACTTTCTCAGCAAAGCGCTCGATATAAGACATCAGCCACACCGTGAAGATGATCGGCAGCACCGAGCCGGCATAATCGGCCAACCGCACCGGGATGCCAATAAAATCGATTGGTGAACCGGCGGCCAGCATCTGGGCAAGATTGGGATGCAACAAGGCTCCCGCGATGGTCATGGCCAGAATAGGGTTACACTCAAACTTGATCGATGCCCCATAGGCCAGCAGCACTGGCAGGAAAAAGAAGGCAGCATCGGCGATGGTATCCAGCAGATGGTAAGTTGGGCTGGCCGCGCTGATCGCCCCAGTTAACTTGAGGATCGCCAGCAGCGCCTTGATCATCCCCGCACCGGTAATAGCCGGGATCACCGGCGTAAAGGTGGTCGAAATCACGCTGATAATCTGCGTAAAGACACCGCCCTTGGCCTTGTTCTTCGGCTGCCCGCCCGGTTTGCCCAGCGGTTGGCCAATCGCTTTTTGCAACGCGCGGAAAGTCTGCTGCACGTTGTTGCCCACCACAATCTGGAACTGGCCACCGCGCTCGACCACGCTGATCACGCCGGGCAAAGCTTCTATCGCTTTCGCATCTACCCGACTATCGTCGTTAAACTCCATCCGTAGACGGGTAGCGCAGTGCGTCAGCTTGCTGACGTTAGCCTTTCCCCCGACCAGTGCCAATATGTCCAAGCCCAACTTGTTATAATCCATAGGTTTTCCCCGGCAAAAAAAGCAAAAAAAAAGACCAAAATGAAAATGCTCCCCTTCGGCAGAAGAAGTGCATTTCTATTTTGGTCTTGCCTGCTTGCGCAGTAACACGCCATCATAAAAATGATTGAGTAGCTTATTACGCTACGGCGCAAGTAATACCGCGGACGCGATCTCCAGGCAACCGGCAACGGTAAGCTTTGTGATTCGCATCACGATTAGTCGCAGGAAAAATCGCAAGCGATCCGACGAAAAATCATCAAACTCACCCGCGACCTACTGTAGCCATGCCCTTCAATAGGTTAAACTTCTCTACCTCGGCGAGTTACCTCTGCCGACCGTTGCGCTTGAATAACAATGAACCAAGGAAGTCCACATGCAACAAGGCTCTAAACTGCGGCCACCACCCATTGATGTGATCACCATTCAGTCGCAGGTGGTCTACGGTAGCGTGGGGAATGGCATTGCCTACCGCACGTTGTTGAAGAAGAACCTGGAGGTGTTGCAGGTACCGAGCGTGTTGTTTGGTTGCCCGCCCTATTACGGCGCGCCGCACGGGGGAGCGATCTCCAGCGAATGGTTCAGCGGTTTTCTGGAAGATCTGATTGCCCGTGAAGTCGTGTGCCGCGCGCGGGCCATCATTATCGGTTATCTGGGTGACGTGGCGCAGTGCCATATTCTGGCAGACTGGCTGCCGCGGGTGATTGCCCTCAATCCGGGCATCAAGATCTATATCGATCCGGTGATGGGAGACTACGGCGAAGGGGTTTACGTCGATAAACGTCTGGTTGAACGTTATCGCTCGCCATACCTCAATCTGGCCCATGGCCTTACGCCGAACGGTTTCGAGCTGGAGCAGCTTTGCGGCATGGCGTTAAGCACGCGCGAGCAAACCGAGCAGGCTGCACGGGCGCTGCTCAAAGGCAATACGGAGTGGGTACTGGTCACCAGCGCACCTGGCGTGGCAAACGGCGATCAGGAAGTTGGCTTGTTGCTGGTCACCGCTGAAGCGGCGCAAAGCTTCACCCATGCCAAAATCGATTCGCCGGTGAAAGGGACGGGTGACATGTTCACTGCGCTGTTAATTGCCCATTTGCTGCAGGGGGAATCTTTCAGCAAGGCAGTGCCGACTGCGATCCATGAGGTATGTGCGGTATTGGAAGATGCGGCGCGTCACGGCTGGCAGGAGATCGGCCACCTGCGGGCACTGAAGTGATGTGATGCCCCTCACCCTAACCCTCTCCCACAGGGAGAGGGGACCGATCGAGTAAAGCTGAAAGTAGAGTTATTCACCTTGAACACCGACTGGCTCAACTGGGTTGCAAGGGTGAGCATGGTTGCTGAAATTACCTCTTTACTTCCAAATTAGCAGGGGCTATCAGCTCCCTCTCCCTGTGGGAGAGGATTGGGATGAGGGAGTCAACGTTTTTTCTTCTTGTTGAAATCCAATTCAAAAGCAAATACCGCGCTTTGAATTTTGCGCTCGGTCAACATCCCCATCTTGAGAAAACGACAGGACAGACGCGAGAAATGATGCTTTTCGTCTTCATCAATAACATGATCTTCATTCACGGCAATCAGTTCCATATTGACCTTAAACTTGCCGTAATCCCCTAAATCCAGCTGCGCCTTATTGAACACCAGCCCCGGCTGCATATAGCCAGGCACCGGGCCGTCGATACGCAGGCCAACACCGCCCGGCGAAAGATCGTGAATACGCAGTTGATACGGGGTGCCATCGCTGTGTTCCCCGTTACAGAAAAATTCACGCCAATAAGGCGTGGTAATGCGTAACTGGCGGCGGCGTTGGATATAAACCAGCTGCTTCGGCAGACGGGCCTCATAAACCGGCGTATCGTTATGCTCGGTCAGTTGCACCTGTTCGACAGAGAATTCAATTTTTGCATCGTGGCTTTCAATCACAATATTGAATATCCCTTCGGGGATCTGCTCTGTGGCATCGCAATTAAAAACAATGTTATCAGCGCCAACGCTTAATAATTGGCCGTTGAATTCATGCTGTTCATTAGCGACACGCAGTGGCGTTCTTTGCTTATAGATGTCGCGCAAAATTGCCAGCACCTCAAAACGCTCCTGCTTGATAAACAGTCCGTTATCAATATGTTCCACCCGTCACTCCCAGCATTGTCCATCGACGCTAACGCTTTCCTTACACAATCATCACCGTCATCAATACTAAAGTCAAATTTCCCAGCGTTGCCATAATAATGGCAGTAGTCGGGAAAAACGGGCTGCCCATGCTGCCTGCCCTGCACGATCCCCGATTAAATCCTGGCGAATTTCGATGCCAACATAAGGTAATTCATGGCGTTCCGCATGTACCGGCAGCGTGTAGTCGGTTGCATCGGTCATCGCATATGGCTCATTGATACCGACCTGTAAGTCCCCTTCTGCACGCAGCAACTCCGCCAACAACAGGGCAAATTGTGGATGGCGGTTAAACAGCAGCCCAACCTGCCACGGCCTTGAATCGCCTTTAAACACCGGTGTAAAGCTGTGCATGGCGATCACCGCGCAGGGTTGATTACTGGCACGGCGAGCTGCCAGCGTATGATTGATGGCCTGGTGATAAGGCTGAAAAATTTCCTGTTCACGGGCGCCCGCTTCGGCCGCGCTGATCCCTTGGTTGCCAGGTATTGGCGTAACTTCCGATAACGGTGGGATCGAACTGGCAATACCCGGCGTACGGTTACAGTCGATCACCAAACGCGAGTAGTGCTGATGGATTAATGTCGCATCCAACTGTTGGGCCAGCAGGCGGGAAACCGCCAGCGCACCGATATCCCAACCGATATGCCGATCGATATCGCCGCTGGCCAGGCCAAGATCGCCAAGACGTTTTGGGATGGCCTGCCCCGCATGATCGCACAGCAGCAAGAAAGGAGAAGTCGCCTGTGGTAGCTCAACGCTGACGGCCGCAGGCTCATCCGCAGACAGCAAGGTTGGTGTATAGGGGTGATACATAGGACACTCCGGCGAAAGAAACCGCTAATTCTAGGCGATCCTTTCACCGGCTACCAATTTCCCATGGGAGGATTTGGCGCGGCCGCACGATCCGTCAAAACGGAGCCGTTGTGTCATGGCCCATTGATTTTATGAATGAGCCGCCGATCTAAAGATGAGCGGCAATATAGCGTTGATAGCGGGTAGGCTTCAGCCGCGTCAGATCGACCAACACTAAACCATCGATACAGTGGTTAAACGCCGGATCGGTACCGAAGTCGATAAACTGCACACCACCGGGCTCACACAGCTCGGTGTATTGCTTGTACAAGGTCGGGATCGAACAGCCGAGGTTACTCAACAGGCTTTTCAGGCGCAGTAAATCTTGCTGATAATCATCCCCGACGAACTGGGCCAATACCTGCGGCAAAGAGGCCGGATAAGGCTGTCGTGACTGAGCCATAGCATGGTCTGGAGAGAAATAGAGGCGATAGAAAGCAATCAGCAAATCGCGAGCGGCAACCGGCATACCACCTGAAATCGACACCGGGCCAAACAGGTAACGATACTGCGGATATTTGGCCAGATAGGCACCGATGCCGAGCCACAGGTAATCCAGACCGCGCTTCCCCCAATAGGCCGGTTGAATAAAGCTGCGGCCCAACTCAATCCCTTGTTCAAGGATCGGTGTCATATCGCGATCGTAATGGAACAGGCTGTTGCTGTAGATGCCTTCCAGTCCCTTGCTGGCCAACTGCGGTGCCGTAGGAATAAAGCGATAGGCACCGACAATCTCCAGTTCCTCCTCATCCCACAGCACCAGATGATAATAATCGTCGTCATAGCTGTCTAAATCACGCCGCCGCCCCGAACCTTCCCCCACGGCACGGAAAGCGATCTCCCGCAGGCGACCAAGCTCCCGCAGGATCGGTGCTCTGGCCTCCCCCTGGCGGCGATAAAGGAAAATGGTTTTTCCATCCGGCGTAACACCCAGACGCTCGCAGGCAGCCAACGCTTTTTTCAACTCGAGGCGATCTTCCGCCAAAGCGATGGCCGATTCGCTGGTAAACAGCCCCGGCTTCCCCTGACCAAGCCGATAAACATGGCGGCGGAAACGTTCGGCAAGATCGCGTGCTTGAGTATGGCCATCGTGCCAATGGGCAAATGGAATGCGCCCGCCGATGCGGATTTTGATCCGTCCGCCCCGCTGTTTGAACATCTCACGCACCAGCAGCAAGGTGGATAACGGGCGATAAATCAGCGAGGTCAAATAGAACAGGCCGCTGTTTCGGGCGCTGATATGGATGGGAACGATCGGCGCCCGCGCCTTGGCGGCCAGCCGCAGAAATCCGGTATGCCAGTGACCATCGCGTATCCCTTTGGGACTCATGCGGGATACTTCCCCTGCCGGGAACAGGATCAACACACCCTGATTATCCAACTGAGCTTGCATGGCTGCAATCTGCTGGCGGTTGGTACGGTTACCCAGGTTATCAACCGGCACAAACAGATTGCGTAAGGGTTCGATACAGCTCAGCAACTGGTTAGCCACTACCTTGACGTCTGGCCGAACCGCCGCCACCGTCCGCAGCAGTACCAAACCGTCCAGCGAACCAATGGGATGGTTGGCAACCAACACCACCGGGCCTTGGCTGGGGATGTTTTCCAGATCCCCATCCACCAGTTCACAGCTCAAATTAAAGTAATCCACCACCTGCTCGATCAGATCCAACCCTTTCAGGTGCGGATAGTCGGCGGCAAACTGTTTGAATTCTTTTTCACGCAGTAAGGTTCTTAGCAGGCTACGCTGCCAGGCTGAGGGAGAACGCTGTGGGAAGACATCTTGCAGCAGGCTATCCAAAGTAAACATCGGGTCATCTCCTGGCCTAGTCGCTGCAAACTTAAGCCAGCGTGATGACCTGAACATGACCGTTTGATGACGAAAAGATGAAATCAGGTGCCAGGGGCGAACATGCTCGCCCCTCTACCCTCTAGTTTACAGAGCTGCTTCAATACAGGCGTTGACCTGTTCCCGCAGCCGCAGTATGGCAGAAGCCTGGTGAGGGTAACGTTTGAAAGTGATGCGCATCCCCAGTTCCTGATCGATCAACTGCTCCACCGTGGCACGATCGGTCAGGCTCTCCAGCAGCTGCAATGCCCGCAGATCCTGTAACCCCTGATGGAACACCCGCAAACGCAGCGATTCTATCGGCATGAAATTCGGCCCCGGATAAACCACAAAAGGATCGCCAGAGGGGAAGGCGTTGCCGCTGTCGGTGACCGCATAGGGATTCAGTTTCTCCCGGGAATGACTGCTGTTATAGAAGTTGTAGCCCCAGTGGAGGAAGCCGCTGATGTTATAGAGGTAAAGCTGGATACCCAGAATGCGGTTGCGTGCCGAAGGCTGAGCAAAGAAGCGATTGGCCACCTCGGTTCTTTGCACGCAGCAGTAATAAGCCCAGAGCTGCGGGGTTTGATGCTCGAGGAACGGCTCGATATGATCGGTGGCGACTACCGGAGTTTCTACCAGCCCACGCTGATAGAAGTCAAAATCGGAGAGCGCATCGAAAGTGCGGAACCCGTCCAGCAAGGGCCGCAGTGAATCGCTAGCACGTTGGTAGGCGGCGATATTTTCCAGTTTAGGTTCATCCGAAATGTGAAACCACACCTGCTGTTGCAGATCCCGCCCCCGGAACCAGCCGGTTAATGCTGGCATCAATGCCTGCAGAAACTGCTGATATTCGCTGCCGTGGGCATCGGTATGCCAACCAAACAGCAGTTGGGTTTCCCCCGCAACCTCAACCATAATTTTGGGCGCATGCGCCGCGCCCCATTGGGTAAACAGGTGGGCAATTTCGAAGTGTTCGATCCCCTCCTCCTGCGCCAATGCTACCCACTGCGCCAACCGTTCAAAATCAAATTGGTAACCTGCAGCGGTGCGTTTTACCCCAACCAACTGCACGGTGGTGCGTTCGCCGCCGATAGCAGTATCCAGCGGCGGCGTAAAGATTGGCGTTAGCAGCATATTCACGCCGTTTGCCACCGCGTTACGCACCAGGTTGCGCACCGCCTGCCAGTACTGCGGGCTGAACACCGCAATCTGATAATAGTCCGCCAGACAGTCGGTATGTAACCATTCGGTATGGAGAAGCCTCTGTTTTGGCAACGCGGCAGGTACCACATGCAGCGTCATGCTGGCTGCGGCCAACTCTTCCCCCGTCTCTTGATCGAACAGCCGCAGCGTTAGCGGATAGTCACCACCGGCAATACCCTGCGCTGGCGGCGTAAAAGTCAGCCACAGGCTGGCGTAATAACGGCAGGCGGCAAAAAAACGCCGATCCTGAATGGGCATTAGCGGGTCGGGAAATAGGCCTGGCTCGGTCGTCAGATAGTTCTCATCAGCCTCGGCATAGCAGGGAAAATGGCTGGGCACCGACTGCACATGACGCACGCTGATATCATCAGCCAATTCCCCCTCAAGTTGATAACGTAATTCCCGACGGGTTTCATTATCCTCGCGGTACAGACAATACACGCCTTGCCATGAGAGGCTTTCATTATTCAGACAACTGAATTGGTTTTGCTGTTCTACCTGCGGTGCGGCTTGGCGATGGAATATCTTCTCCAGGCAATGGGTAAATAGTAGCGTGAGACGCATAATAGCTGCCCTGTTTTATTTTACGGTGGGATTGAATTAATTTCAGGCTAGCGCGTTTTTTCGCCACAGGCAATATAGGCCAACAAAAAAAGCCAGCAAACGCCCTCTCACCCGGCAAAAAAATAATTTTTTTGTTTATTTGCATCACAAAAATGAAAGATGCCGCGGCCTGCACAATAAAAACGTTTTTAATCCCCATTATGGTGCAAGGGTTATCAGTTAATCCTATGACCCCAGCAAGCCATAACTGCCGCCCGACAACGGATTTTCGCCCTTCGACATTAACAATTCATCAACAAAAAAGGCTTTCGGTTGTTGGCTTTAACCTTTCGTTGTTAACAACAGTGAAAGATACACGCCCCATTTTTGGGCAAAATGGCCGCATTGACACATTGAAAGTTAAGGGATAGAAAGAAATCACGTTCACCAAAAAATGTATTCGCCGACACCGAGGGTAAAGCAATGTCACCTAGAAAAAACGCCGGACGTTTTCTGTTGCATTCCGCTGTTGCAGCCGCTTTATTGTTGCCGACCATGTTATATGCCGCCGACCAGATAACGTTACGTTATGCGGTTTGGGATCGAAACCAATTACCTGCCGAACAGGAAATTGCCAAGCGATTTGAGCAGGCTAACCCGAATATTAAAGTGGAAATAGAATTAACCCCCGCTGCACAATACTTTGTTAAATTAGACTCCGCCGCCGCCGGTGGTGTCGCACCGGATATATTCTGGATTAATATGCCCTATTTTGTGCAATATGCCAAAAATGGCATTATGCAACCGCTGGGTAATTATTTAAAAGACGGCACGGTCAATCTGGATAATATCGTTGCCAGCTCCGTTAAGGCTTATCAATACGACGGCCAGCAGATGGCCATCCCGCGCGATGTTGACTCCATCGCCGTGTGGTACAACAAAAAACTGTTCGATCAGGCTGGCGTAAGCTATCCCACCAGCGACTGGACCTGGGATGACATGAAGAAAAAGGCTGCCGAATTGCAAACCGGCCTGAAGGGCAGCGCCTTCCCGCTGGTGATGGATCTCAGCATCGACGGCCAGGACAGCTATATGAACCTGCTGTTCCAGAAAGGCAATCATATCGTGCCAAAAAATGGCCAACCCACTGATATCGCCAACGACAACGCCATCTGGGTCTACCAGCAGTTACAAGGGATGATGAAAGACGGCCTGATGCCGACCGCCCAGCAGATGAGCGAAGTGAAGACCGAGAACATCTTCCAGTCCAACCGCGCCGCCATGGTATATGCCGGTTCCTGGTTGGCCGCTCCGTTCGCCAACAATCCGCTGATCAATGAGCACATCGGCGTGGTGATGATGCCGAAAATCGAGCGCCAGTCTGGCGTGGCCCACAGCCTGGCCTATGCCATGTCCGCCAAGAGCGACCACAAGCAGGAAGCCTGGAAGTACATCGAGTTTATGAGCAGCGAAGCCTCACAGGCCACCCTGGCGAAGGTGGTGATCCCGGCCAACAAGGTCGCGGCTAAAGCCTGGGCGGAGGAAGTCAAAAAGGTTGACGTCACTCCGTACATCCAAACGCTGGAAGTGACCGAGGCCTATCCAACCGCAGGCACCAACACGCCGAAGTGGCAAAACATGTGGATCGGCAGCCTGAAGAAAATCTTTATGGGCGCGGATGCCCGTACGGAAATGGATAAATCGGTCAAGAAGATCGAACGCATCATGGAGCAGTAATTCCCCCCGCTACGGCCTACCTGCCCGAAGGCTGGCCGTAGCGGAAACACTGAGCAGTCAAAGGTGAGGAATGGCGACATGTCGCTGGCAGAAACGGCTACGGCCAACATAAAACAGGCAAAGAGCAAACCTCGTGCCGCATTAAGCCGCCTGGAGCGAGCCGAACGCTTCTGGGGCTGGGTGATGATCCTGCCGCTGGTGATTGGCCTGACGGTGTTTTACTTCATCCCGTTTTTACAGAACATTTTTTACAGCTTTACCGACCTCAACCAGTTTATGAGCTGGACGACCATCAGCGTTGACAATTACATCAACCTGTTTGAGGACGATGACTTCTATACCGCCGCCTTCAACACCCTGTTTTATGTGGTGGTGTGCGTGCCGGTGATCTTGCTGCTGTCGTTGCTGCTGGCGATTGGGCTGAACCAGAATATTCGTGGCAAAGCGCTGTTACGCACCCTACTGTTCCTACCGGCGGTGACCATGCCCGCCGCCGTGGCAATGGTGTGGCAGTGGTTGTTCAACAAGGATTTTGGTCTGATTAACCAAGGGCTAAACCTGCTGCACATTGCGCCGGTCGCCTGGCTGTCCGATCCGGACGTGGTACGCATCAGCGTGTCCATCATCATTATCTGGTCGTCGCTGGCGCTGAAAATCATCATCCTGCTGGCCGGTTTGCAAAGCATCCCCCGCCAGCTGTATGAAGCCGCCGATATCGACGGTATCAGCACCCTGCGCCGCTTCTTCTTTATCACGCTGCCGATGATGGTACCGACGCTGTTCTTTGTGTCGGTGATGAGCTTTATCGAGATCCTGCAAATTTTTGACGTGGTGTTCCTGATGTTCGACCGCGCCCTGGTGGAGGGTGACGTGATGACCATCACCAACCTGTTCTACAAATACGCCTTCTATCTGCAAGAGAAAGGTTATGCCTCTGCCATTACCGTGGTGCTGTTCGCCGTGACGCTGGTGATCACGCTGGTGCAGATGGCGATCGGCAAACGCCTGAGAGTGAGCTGAGGAGCCATTGATGACGATAAGCAAACAAGCCCTGGTCTATCTGTTTATGACGCTAGCGGCGCTGGCCTCGGTGGTGCCCTTTATCTGGATGCTGGTGACCTCGCTGAAAACCCAGGCCGAAAGCATTCAGATCCCGCTGACCCTGCTGCCGGAAAACCCCAGCTTGCAGGCCTACGGCAAGATCATGCGTGAGATCCCTTTTGCGGATTTTTATATCAACTCGCTGCTGGCCACCTTCTCCACCGTGACTCTGCAAATGGTGATCGCCACCATGGCCGCGTATGGCTTCTCCCGCCTGCACTTTCGTGGCCGTGACGCGGTATTCCTGGTGTGCATCTCGATCCTGATGGTGCCCGGCCAGGCATTTCTGATCCCGCAGTTCCTGGTGGTGCAGAAAATGGGGCTGGTCAACAGCATTACCGGCCTGGTGCTGCCGGGGATCTTCAGCATTTATGCCACTTTCCTGCTGCGGCAGTTCTTCCTGGCGGTACCTAAGGAGATGGAAGAAGCGGCGCTGATCGACGGCTACAGCTACTTCGCCATCTTCTGGCGCATCATGCTGCCGCTGATCCGTCCCGGCATCATCGCCTGCATCATCATTAACGGTTTGTGGAGCTGGAATAACCTGATGTGGCCGCTGATCGTCAACACCACCACCGAGAAATTGACGCTGCCGGTAGGGCTGGCTTCGCTGTCCAGCCGTGCCGGAGTGGAATATCCGTTGCTGATGGCCGGTGCCTTGATGGCGGTGATCCCGATGCTGATGCTGTTCATTCTTTTCCAACGTTATTTCATCCAGGGCATCGCCAGCGCTGGCGTTAAAGGCTAACCGCGAACAATAAGGTAAACAGACATGGCCGGTATTCAATTAAACAGTGTGAAAAAGGTCTATCCCAACGGTTTCCGGGCGTTACATGGCGTGGATCTGGATATCAAGGACGGTGAGTTTATGGTGTTTGTCGGGCCTTCCGGCTGTGCCAAATCCACCCTGCTGCGCATGATCGCCGGGCTGGAAAGCGTCAGTGAAGGCCAAATCATGATCCACGACCGCTGCGTTAACGACACCATGCCCAAAGATCGCGGCATCGCGATGGTGTTTCAGAACTATGCGCTCTATCCGCATATGACCGTCTACAAGAACATGGCCTTTGGTCTGATTGGTAAAGAGAGCAAGGCTGAGATCGACCGGCGGGTGCAGGATGCCGCCGAGAAGCTGGAAATCACCAACCTGCTACACCGCAAACCCGGCCAGCTCTCCGGTGGCCAGTGCCAGCGCGTGGCGGTTGGGCGTGCCATCGTACGTAAACCCAAGGTGTTCTTGTTCGACGAGCCGCTCTCCAACCTGGATGCCAAACTGCGCGTTTCCATGCGTGTGCAGCTCATCGAACTGCATAACCGACTGAAACAAGAAGGCGCCGCCGCCACCATGGTGTATGTGACGCACGATCAGGTCGAGGCGATGACCATGGGCGACCGCATCTGCGTGATGAATCGGGGCACCATCATGCAGGTAGACAAGCCGATCAACCTGTATCACCACCCCGCCAACCGCTTTGTCGCCGAGTTTATCGGCAGCCCGTCGATGAACCTGCACGATCTGGACTTGCTACGTAATGCTCAGGGAACACAGTTGCGTATCGATGATCACTATCTACTAACCCTGCCGCCTGCGCTGGAAAAGCAGTTGGAAGGCTATCCACACCAGCGCGTTTGCCTGGGTATTCGCCCTGAAGCCCTGCGCCTGTGCGCTGCCGGTACCCAAAACTGTTTCCCGGCCCGTATCGCCACCATCGAACGCATGGGTAACGAAGAGTTGCTGCACTGTGAACTGGCCGGATTACGCTTCGTGCTGCGGATTGCGTCTCAGCCAGACTGGGAACCGAGCATCGGCGAACAGATCCATTTGACGTTTGATTTGGCCCGCGCCCACCTGTTCGATCAGGCCAGCGGTGACAACCTGAATAATAACTCTACCCAGTCACTGGGATAATTTGGGAGTACTTTGCAATGTCTAATGACTTTACTGGCCGTCCGGTACGCGTGTTGGTGATTGGTGCCGGTGCTCGTGGGGAGATTTACTCTCGCTATGCATTGGCTCACCCAGAATTGATGCAAGTGGTGGCGGTCGCAGAGCCGCGTGATACCTATCGCCAGCAGTTTGTGGCCCAGCACGACATCTCGCCCGAAAACGTGTTTACCGACTGGCAGCAGGCCGTAGAGGCGGGCAAACTGGCCGATGCGGTGATGATTTGTACCCAGGACACTCTGCATCTGGCACCGGCCCTGGCCTTCGCCAAACAGGGTTACCACATGCTGTTGGAAAAACCGCTGTCGCCGGACGCGAGTGAGTGCCGCACCATCGTTGAAGAAGTGGAGCGCCAGGGGATCATCTTCTCCGTTGGACATGTGTTGCGCTATACCCGCTATACCCAGAAACTCAAGCAACTGCTGCGCGATAAGGTCATTGGCGACATCGTTAGCCTCCAGCATCTGGAGCCGGTGGGCTATTGGCATCAGGCTCACTCTTTCGTACGCGGCAACTGGCGTAACGACCAGCAAGCGGCCTTTATGCTGTTGCAAAAATCCTGTCACGATATCGACTGGATCCGTTACGTGATGGATACCCCTTGCGAGCAGGTCAGCTCATTTGGTGGGTTACGCCACTTCCGCCAGGAAAACCAGCCTCAAGGCGCAGCGGATAACTGCCTGGACTGCAACGTTGAGGCTGAATGCCCCTATTCCGCCAAACGTATCTACCTCGGTGAGAATCACAAGGCAACGCCGGGTTTCCTACGGGTGCTGACGCCGGAAGTCGATCAGGAGCATCTGGTCGCTGCGCTGCGCAACGGCCCGTATGGCCGCTGTGTCTACCGCTGTGATAACAACGTGGTGGATCATCAGGTGGTGAATATGCAGTTTAGCGGTGGCCGCACCGCCGCCTTTACCATGACTGCCTTTACCAAAATGGAAGATCGCAAAACGCGCATTTTCGGCAGCCAGGGTTGTCTGGAGGGCGATGGCCGCTATATCCGCATCACCTCCTTCCTTGACGACAGCGAAACGCTGTATGACGTGGACGAGGCCGAAGACTTGCACACCATGTCTGGTCACGGCGGCGGTGACTATTATCTGATGCAGCATTTTATCGCCGCCGTGCGCGCCAACGATCCTTCGCAAGTGTTGTCTGGCCCGCAGGAAACTTTGCAGAGCCACTTGATGGTCTTCGCCGCCGAACGCGCTCGCCGGGAAAACGCTGTTATCACCTTGGGCGAGGAGTAAAACCGTGGCTACTCATGCTATGCGTTACGGTTTTGATATTGGCGGCACCAAAATCGAAATGGCCGCCTATGACGCCCAGTTGAATCAGGTGCTGTGCCAGCGCGTCAGTACGCCCACCGGCAACTACCGCGAGTTTCTCGCCTGCATCGCACAACTGGTCAGCCAGGCCGATCGCAGCTTGCATACTCAAGGCACCATCGGCATTGGCCTGCCGGGGATCACCGACCCACGCAGCCGCAGACAGTTGGCGGTAAACGTGCCTTGCCTGACCGGCCACTGTCTGGCGGACGATCTGACCCAAGAGCTATCGCGACCGGTAGAGATTGAAAACGATTGCCGCTGTTTTGCGCTTTCGGAGGCCAGCACGCCCCAGACCGAACGGTTGGAGGTGGTGTTTGGTGCCATCATCGGTACCGGTGCTGGCGGTGGGCTGGTGATGAACAAACGGCTGCACAAGGGTCGTAATGGACTGGCTGGCGAATGGGGGCATACGCCTATCTCAGCTCAGTTGGCACAGCGTTACGATTTGCCGCTGTTCGTCTGCAACTGCGGCCTGACCGGTTGCTTTGAGCGTTATGTCTCCGGTAGCGGTCTGCTGGCCCTGAGCCAACACTTTGGCCATAGCGCAGCCAACGTCCCGGCACTGATCGCCAGTTACCGTCAGGGCGATGCGTTAGCGCAACACCTGATGGGGATTTACATCGATATCCTGGCCAGCGCGTTGGCCAGCCTGCAACTGCTACTGGATGTGGACGCTTTCGTGCTAGGGGGCGGGCTTTCTAACGTGAGTGAACTCTATACACAGTTGCCCGCCGCCATGTGCCGCTGGCTACTGCCAGGGACGGAACCCGCGATGGTTTATCCCCCAGTATATGGCGACAGCAGCGGCGTACGCGGTGCGGCACTGTTGCGCCAAAGCTGGCAATAAAAAATTTAAGGAAAGCTCACCCGCATTATTCACCGTGGGTAGCTTTCATCCACGGCGGAATTAATTGGCGCCGCCACGGAGATATTAGCCGAATAAATAAGGCATTACCGGTTTTCAGTTTATTTTCATGCTGCTTTCAGTTGATGACCAACCGAAAGATATCATGGCAATAACCAATTGAAATATAAGATTATATTTAAATTTTTCGATTGCGTTGCGCGGTTTCGTTTGCTGTAATTTGCAACGAAAGACTGAAAATACGCCTGTAACGGTTGCTGTGGCCTCTGCCACGGCCAGGGGTTTGCTACGGGTAAATCAGGAGTCAGCTATTCATGATCAATACCGTAAAACGGCGGGAATTAATTATCGACCAGCTGTGCCGTGAGGGCACGGTGCGCGTGGAACAGTTGAGCAGCCAGTTTGCCGTCTCTACCGTCACTATTCGCAGCGATCTGCGCCATCTGGAAAAAAGTGGCTGTGCGGTACGGGCCTACGGCGGCGCGATGCTCAATAAACAGTTCGCCTTCGATCGCCCGCTACAGGACAAGGGGCGCATCAACCGCGATGTGAAATTCGCCATTGCCTGTGCCGCCGCCGCGTTAGTGAACGACGGTGATGCGATCATTCTCGACTCGGGTTCCACCACTAGCCAGATGGCTACCCAGTTGGCAGGCAAGAAAGACCTGGTGGTGATGACCAACGCCTTGAATATCGCCTTCGAATTGGCCAGTAACGAACAGGTGGATTTGATGGTGGTCGGTGGCAGCGTACGGCGCAAGTCTTGGTCGCTGTATGGCCCCGCTGCCGAGCAACATATTCGCCAATATCGCTTTGATAAGTTCTTCCTCGGCGTTGACGGCTTTGATTTGGTGGGCGGCATCACCACGCCAGATCCCGGTGAGGCACAGCTCAACCGCGCCATGTGTGAAGTGGCTCGCGAAGTGATTGCGGTGGTTGACGCCAGCAAGTTTGGCCGCAGCAGCTTCTGCATGATCCGCGAGATCGGCCAGATCCACCGATTGGTTACCGACAGCCGCATTCCAGCCAATTACCTGCATGCGCTGCAAAATCTGGGGGTCCAGGTGATTATCGCCGATCAATGAATCGCCCCTCACCCCAACCCTCTCCCGCAGGGAGAGGGAGCTGGTACGGAGCAGCCATCAGGTACTGAGGCTACTTCGAAAGCAGGCATTTATACGGCATGAACGGTGGTCAGGTTCAGGAGTATTAGGCATCCCTGTTCGCCCCCTCACCCCAACCCTCTCCCTCAAGGGAGAGGGAGCTGAAACGGAGCAGCCGTCAGATGCTGAGCGACTCTGGAATAAAAGGAGTGGGTACAGAGTAATAGCCAGATACAGAAGCTAATTAGTGGCGAGCGCAGGAGTTGGCTGGTGGCACGGTTCGATCCCCTCTCCCTGTGGGAGAGGGTTAGGGTGAGGGCTAGCAACAGCACCGGATCATCCGCATCCACAGGTATTTATAGCGTATTAACCGTTTTATTTTTAAGGAGTTACCATCATGACAGGTTATTTTTCTTACGATGCGGACTGGCTGGAGCAACATCATGCGCTGCATACCGCCCGTGAGATTTGGCAGCAGCCGGACCTTTGGGCTGCCTTGCACCAGCAGTTGGTCGCCCAACAGGAGCAATGTTCCGCTTTCCTGACGCCGCTGCTGCAAAACCCACGCCTGCAGATTGTGCTGTGCGGTGCTGGCAGTTCAGCCTTTGCCGGTCGGGCCTTGGCCCCATGGCTAAGGGAAAAAACCGGCCGAGATGTTGCGGCCTATGGCACCACCGATATCGTCGCCAATCCGCAGCAGTTTCTCGATCCATCACGCCCGACGCTGCTGGTCTCTTTCGCCCGTTCCGGCAACAGCCCGGAAAGCGTCGCCTCGGTGGCGCTGGCAGATCAACTGCTTCCCCAGTGCTATCACCTGATGCTGGTGTGCAACCCGGACAGCCAGTTGGCCAACTACGCGCACGGCCGTAAGAACGTCTGTGCCCTGGTGATGCCACAGGGCTCAAACGACCAGAGCTTTGCCATGACCTCCAGCTTCAGCTGCATGATGCTCAGCACCGCGCTGCTGTTAGGCCCCTATTCCCTGGACGCCGCCAAGCAACCACTGGTGCAAATGATCGAGCGCTGTAGAGAACTGCGTGAAACGCTGCAATCCCAAGTAAAAACCCTGGCCAGCAGCGGCTTTAGCCGTTACATCGTGCTCGGCAGTAGCTGTTTCACCGGCCTGGCGGAGGAAGCCTCGCTGAAAATGCTGGAACTGACCGCCGGGCAGATCGTCACCCGCTACGACTCGCCACTGGGCCTGCGTCACGGCCCTAAATTTATGGTCGATCCACAGACGTTGGTGCTACTGATGCTCTCCAGCAACCGCTATACCGAGCGTTATGAGCAGGATCTGTGGGACGAACTCCAGCGCGACGGTTTGGCCAAGCAAATGGTTGGCCTTGGTAATTCGCCAACAGAGAAAACGGGCCAGTCCGATTTGCATCATGCCGACGACGATATCTGGCTGTTATTCCCCTATCTGCTGTTCGCCCAAATGCTGGCGTTTGAAACCTCGCTGGCGCGCGGCCTGACGCCGGATAACCCTTGTCCAACCGGAGAGGTCAACCGAGTGGTAAAAGGCGTGACCATTTATCCCTACTCTGCTACCGAGCTGTAAGGAGCCGTTATGTACCTGATATCCAACCGTGAAATGCTGTTGAAAGCACAAAGGCAGGGCTATGCCGTACCGGCGTTCAACGTCCACAATCTTGAAACGGTGCAGGTAGTGGCAGAAACCGCCGCCGAACTGCAATCCCCGGTGATCATGGCCGGAACACCAGGCACCTTCAGCTATGCGGGTACCGACTATCTGGTGGGAATTTGCCGTTCGGCAGCCCAGCGCCATGACCTGCCGCTGGCACTGCATCTGGACCATCACGAAGAGCTCGAGGATATCGCCACCAAGGTCAGAGCCGGGATCCGTTCGGTAATGATCGATGGCTCGCACCTGCCTTTTGAGCAGAACATCGCGTTGGTTGCCCAGGCCGTCGCGTTATGCCATCGCTACGGGGCTAGCGTAGAAGCGGAGCTGGGCCGCCTGGGTGGCCAGGAAGACGATCTGATTGTCGATGCGGCAGACGGCTTTTATACCGATCCAAAAGCCGCCCGCGAGTTTGTCGCGGCGACCGGGATCGACTCCCTCGCCGTCGCCATTGGTTCGGCTCATGGGCTGTACCACGGGGAGCCCAAGCTGGATTTTGACCGTCTGGCGCTGATCCGCGAACAGTTGGAGATCCCGTTGGTGTTGCACGGTGCCTCCGGTATCCCGGAAGCGATGGTCAAGCGAGCCATCTCGCTGGGGGTGTGTAAAGTGAACGTGGCGACCGAACTCAAAATCGCCTTTGCCGATGCGGTGAAGAGCTATTTCTCGCAGCATCCGGAGGCCAACGATCCGCGTAAATACATCGTCCCGGGTAAATTGGCGATGAAAGAAGTAGTAGCAGAAAAGATCCGTATCTGTGGCAGCGCAGGTATGCTGTAACTCTAAAGAGTAGGATTAAGGGCCGCAGAATAACCATGAATATGCGGCCTTAACATTAATATCGCCATTTAAAGTCACACCCGTTATTATAAGCAGTATCAAAAGTAATAATTCTCACATTAACCCCTAAATTCCCCCCCACTATGATCTAAATCATGGTTTTACTGCCTGCCCATCTCTACTATTAAATTCAATTAACGAACGATTGCTGTTATTATTATTTACTCAATACATTATAGTAACGTTGGAAATTAAATCATCAGGCAATGGAAGTTTATTTTTTAGACAATAATCGACTTTTTTGTTAATGGATGGTTTTACTTTATGCTAATAGGAATAGCTTATGAAATCTATTATTACTGCTTTGGCCATACTGGCAGCTTTACCACTTTCTGCCCATTCAAAACAAGATGTTAGCCACAACGCCATCTCAGGGAGCATCCAGTTTTCCGGCAAAATCAGCGCCCCAACCTGCGAGATTTCGCGCAATAATGGTCAGTATATATCCAGTTGCTATCGTGAAACCGCCTTCAATACCAATGAATTTATCCAAATGCCATTGGATAATATGGGTTCGGAATTAATGGGCAAACCTATTCGTGAATCGGTGTTTAATGACCCTTCTCTACAACGAATTACGTTAATTTACAATTAATCCTAATCGACGTAATTATGTCATACAATTAGCCATTGAAAATGACTTTGTGATTTTATAAACATTTTGGCGTTTCATCTCAGGGGTATACCTATTTGGGTGTACCCTGTTTTTTCCTATAGCCCCGCCCCATCAGCATGTCCGAAATCCGCCATCACATCCGGCTCTTTCATGTAATAATCGCCCTATCAAACGCAAGGAGTGAACAACATGCTGACCTTTTTTATTGATCGTATGCCGACGCCGGTCGGTGAACTGGTGTTGATCGGAGATGAGCAAGGACGGATGCGCGCGCTGGACTGGACCGATCACGAGGCTCGCCTGATGAAGCTGCTCAACAGCCACTATCGAGCCTCACCCTTCGTGATACAGGAGCGAGCCAACCCGGGCGGCCTGACGGAAGTGATGCAGCGCTATTTTGCTGGCGAGTTGGCAGCCATCGACACTGTGCCAGTGATGACTGCGGGCACCGAGTTCCAGCGCACCGTCTGGCAGCAACTGCGGCAAATTCCCTGTGGGGAGATCATCACCTACGGTGAATTGGCCAAGCGCATTGGCAGGCCAACCGCATCACGCGCAGTTGGCATGGCAAACGGCACTAACCCAATCAGTATCGTGGTGCCCTGCCACCGAGTGATCGGTTCACAGGGAGCGCTGACCGGTTACGCCGGAGGGGTGCAGCGCAAGCAATGGCTGCTGAAACATGAAGGTTTCCTGCCCCAGGATCTGATTTAATCGGCCAGCAGCGCCAACGCGCTCTCCTCATCCGTCACCAGGCCGTTGATCCAGCGGCCCAGCAAGGCGGCACGAATGGCATGATGCTTTTCCGCGCCACCGGCTAGCGCAATCACCGGCTTTTCCGGCCGCTGGCGCAGATTGACGCTGGTCAGCCGCCGATCGAGTTCGCTGGCCACCCGCTGGCCTTGCGGATCGATAAAATGACCCAGCATTTCTGCCACCGCGTTAGATTCGCACAGGCGATCGACATCTTCTGCGGTGATAAACCCATCCTTGTGCAGCGGGCAGTGATATTCGATGGTGCCAATACCGATAAAGGTCACATCGGCCTGGCTGGCCTTGTCGTTCACCGTGCGGTAAATGCGGTGGTTGCACCACAGGGCGCGATCCTGTTCGCTATCGGCAAACAGCGGTGCGGGCAGGATAAAGTAGCGTCCCTGGGTTTTCTCTGCCATCCATAGCGGTACGTCATAACGGGTACAGGAGCCATCAGCCGCGATCGCACCAATCAGCGAGACGCAGCTATGCTGTGGCCGCTCCAATTCCGGCAGCTCATCGATCGCCGCCTTCAGGCTGCGGCCTGAACCAACCCCAATGTTCAATGGCTGTTCACTGCGCAAAAACTGCGCCATCACTTCAGCCCCGGCCACCGCCACCGCACGGTTTATCCCGGCACTCTCCATTCCTTGGCTAGGCACCACCTGGCAAAGCGTTAAGCCATAGCGTGCGCTAAGACGGGCCGATAACTCCATGCAGCGCCCTACCGGGTGGGAAATATTGACGCTGATCAGACCGCTGTCGATCGCCAATGCCACCAGCCGCTGCGCAACCTGGCGCGATACGCCCAACGCCTCGGCAATTTCATTCTGAGTCTGTCCGGCCACGTAATACATCCAGGCGGCTCGTGCCGCCTGATCCAGCTTCTTATCGTGTTTGACCATGTTATTTCACCCGCTACCCCTGATGGCCCCATTTTACTGGCATTCCTGCTGCTCGCAGAGGTCGATTTGCACATTTGTGAGCTAAAGCCCATTTAAAGGGCAAAAGTTTATTTACTCTATCGCCATTAACGGAGCAAATGCCCTACGAAAGGGCTAATGCCCTAAAATAACCTTTAGTGGAGAACCTTATGAGCAACCCCGTGAACTCTTCTCAGGCCATTTGGCTGCATATCGGCGCCGGATCTTTCCATCGAGCTCATCAGGCGTGGTATCTACACCGGCTGATTGCAGCGGGCGATAGCCGCTGGTCAATTGCGCTTGCCAACATTCGCGATGACGCCACGCCGTTACTGGATACGCTGGCTGAGCAACAAGGCCAATACGTGCTGGAGACCGTCACTCCACAGGGCGTACGCCAGTATGAAACCATTACCTCCATCAGTAAGGTCATTCCCTGGGATAACGAACTGGCCGCGTTGACCGAACAGGGGGCCAAACCAGAAACCCGCGTCATTTCCTTCACCGTCACCGAAGGTGGCTATTATCTGGATAACCAGTTCAACCTGGATCGTGCTAACGCTGATATTCAGGCCGATCTGCTGGGCGCCTGCCGCACCATTTACGGCACCATGGCACAGCTGTTGGCGCGCAGAAAGCAGCTCAATGGTGACACTGTCACGTTATTGAACTGCGATAACCTGCGCCATAACGGTGAACGCTTCCGTCACGGCCTGATGCAGTTCCTGCAACTGCGCAAAGAGCCAGAGCTGATCGCCTGGATCGATAGCCACACCCGCTGCCCCAATACCATGGTTGACCGCATCACGCCACGGCCAGCGCCGGAAGTTGCCGAGCGCGTTGCCGAAGCCACCGGCTTCCAGGATCGTGCGCCAGTGATGGGCGAAGCCTTTATCCAATGGGTGATCGAAGATGATTTCATCAACGGACGGCCAGCATTGGAGAACGTCGGCGTCGAAATGGTTGAATCAGTGCTGCCCTATGAAGAAGCCAAGATCCGCATCCTCAACGCCAGCCATAGCTGTATTGCCTGGGCCGGTACGCTGATTGGCCAAAGCTTTATTCATGAAAGCACCGGCACCCCGGGCATCCACCAGTTGGCTTATGACTATGTGACCCAGGACGTGATCCCTTCCCTGACGCCTAGCCCGCTCGACTTGGCCGCCTACCGTGACGTGGTTCTGGAACGCTTTAGCAACCCCTATATTCGCGATACCAACCAGCGCGTCGCCGCCGACGGTTTTTCCAAAATCCCCGGTTTCATTACCCCAACGCTGCAAGAGTGTTATCAGCGCGGTCAGGAGCCGAAAGCCACGGCCATGCTGCCTGCTCTGTTCTTTGTCTTTATGCAGCGCTGGCACCAAGACCAACTGCCTTATGAATATCAGGACGGCATTCTGGACGCCGCCGCAGTCCACCAGATGTTCGAAGCGGCCGATCCGGTGGCAGTATTTGCCTCAGATGAGAAATTGTTCAGCACCTTGGCTCACAGCAGTGCCTTTAGCCAACTGCTGCGCCAATCCATCGATCGGGTTAACCACTGGCTGGCGCAATAAAGGGAGCGAACCATGTATCTAGGACTGGATTTAGGCACCTCAGAAATCAAAGCCGTGGTGATTGATGACCACGGCACACTGATCGCCAGCGCCGGTGAACCGCTGGAAGTACAACGCCCGCATCCTCACTGGGCAGAGCAGGATCCGGCCGATTGGTGGCGAGCAACGCAGGCAGTGGTGAGCCGTTTACGCGCCAAAATTCCACAACAATGGCCGCAGATCCGCTCGCTAGGGCTTTCCGGCCAGATGCACGGTGCGGTTCTGCTCAACCGTGATAATCAGGTTTTGCGCCCGGCGATTTTATGGAATGACACTCGCAGCGCAGAACAATGCAAACAGTTGACGCAGAACGCACCAGAGTTGCATGACGTTGCCGGTAACCTGGCGATGCCGGGTTTCACCGCACCCAAGCTGTTATGGGTTGCCAAGCATGAACCAGATATCTTCGCGCAAATCGCCACCGTGCTGCTGCCCAAGGACTTCCTACGCTGGATGATGAGTGGCGACAAGGTTTCGGATATGTCGGACGCGGCGGGTACGCTGTGGCTCGACGTCGGCAAGCGGGACTGGTCAGATTCCTTGCTTGCCGCCTGTGGCCTCAACCGCGATCAAATGCCACGTCTGGTAGAGGGCAGCGAAATCTCCGGCCAGTTGAAAGGCGATATTGCCCGCTCCTGGGGCCTTGCTGACAATATTATTATCGCCGGTGGCGGTGGAGATAACGCAGCCAGCGCGGTGGGCATTGGCGCGGTTAATCCAGGCGATGCGTTTATCTCGCTGGGGACGTCCGGCGTGCTGTTCGCCGTTAACGATCGCTTCCGCCCCAATCCACAATCCGCCGTCCATGCGTTTTGCCATGCCCTGCCTGAACGTTGGCATCAGATGAGCGTGATGCTTACCGCCGCCAGTGCCCTGCGCTGGTTCTGCCAACTGGTGGGCAGCAATGAACCCACGCTGTTGGCCGAAATCGCCCAGATGAACCTGGCGGAACAGCGCCTGGCCCCGGTCTTTCTGCCCTACCTGTCCGGTGAACGGACGCCGCACAACGATCCGCTGGCGACCGGTGCGTTCCACGGCCTGACCCACAGCCATCAGCGTGCGGCAATGGGCTATGCGGTGCTGGAAGGCGTGGCATTCGGCATGGCGGACGGCCTGGACGTACTTTCGCAAGCCGGAACCCGGCTGGATCAATGCTCACTGATTGGCGGCGGCGCTCGTAGCGAGCATTGGGCGCAACTGATGGCTGACGTGCTCGATCTGCCGGTGGTCACCCATCTTGGCGGAGAAGCCGGTGGTGCTTTAGGCGCGGCGCGGTTGGGATGGCTGGCAGCGGGTGGAACGGTGGATCAGGTTTGCCACAAACCCGCCATCGATTGGCGCTACTTGCCCGACGGTGAACGCCAACCTCTGCTCGCGGAACGTCTTGCCACCTACCGTCAGCTCTATCAACAACAATTGAACCTGCGCCGGGCATGATCCCGGCGCGGTAAAAAATAATAAGACTGTACCCTTACACCTATCCTGGAGTTTGTTATGCCACAAACACATAAACACTGGTTCGGCCTGCCGATGAACCTGTTCTGGGGCTACATCGCCATCGCCATTTTCATGAGCGGCGACGGCTTTGAGATGGCTTTTCTGTCTAAACACATCACCGATATGGGGTTCACTCCGGCACAGTCGGCGCTGGTGTTTACCGTGTATGGACTGGCAGCGGCGCTGGCGGCCTGGAGCTCCGGCGTGGTGGCCGAAATCATCACGCCACAAAAGGCAATGCGCATCGGCTTTATCCTGTGGCTGGTGATGCACGTGCTGTTTATGCTGTTTGGCCTTGGGATGCGTAACTATCCGCTGATGTTGCTGTTTTACGGTATTCGTGGCCTGGCCTATCCGCTGTTTATCTATTCGTTTGTGATGTTGGTGGTACAGAACGTCCCTAAGCAGCAACTCTCTTCCGCGATGGGCTGGTTCTGGGCAATGTATTCGATCGGCATCGGCTGTGTCGGCAGCTATCTGCCCAGCTTTACCATTCCGTTGATGGGCGAAACCGGCACCCTGTGGTTTGCCATTGCATGGGTGGCGGCCGGTGGCTTGATGGCGATGTTCCTGCTGCGCAACGTGGGTGAGGCCAGCCCCAAGGCCGATCTGTCACCGCAGGAGAAACTCAAAGAGCTTTCCCGCGCGGTGACGATCCTGTTCACCAACCGCAATATCTTCCTCTCCTGCCTGATCCGTATCATCAACACGCTGTCGCTGTTTGGCTTTGCGGTGATTATGCCGATGCTGTATGTAGGCCGGCTGGGCTTTAGCATGTCAGAGTGGCTGCAAATTTGGGCGGTGTTCTTCTTTGTCACCATCTTCACCAACATTATGTGGGGCATTCTGGGGGAGAAAATCGGTTGGCTGCGCCAGGTGCGCTGGTTTGGCTGCATCGGTTGCGCCATCTCCAGCCTGGCGTTTTACTACCTGCCGGTACATTTTGGCCATAACTTCTGGATCGCGCTGGTGCCAGCAGTCATGCTTGGGATCACCGTTGCGGCCTTCGTCCCCATGACCGCAGTATTCCCGGTGCTGGAACCCAACCATAAAGGCGCAGCCATCTCGATCTATAACCTTTCCGCTGGCCTGAGCAACTTCGCTGCCCCGGCCATCGCCTCTATAGTGCTGCCCTTCTTTGATATCGAAGGCGTGGTGTGGGTATATACCGGTTTGTATCTGGTGGCGGCGGTGTTGACGCTGATCGTCAAAGTCGACCAGCCAGGACATAACAACGTCCCGCGCTATGTTCCGGCTAATGATGCTTTGGCTAAAAATAGTGCCTGATTTTAAAGCTGGGCGCAGCATGCTGCGCCCGTTCGCTCCTGCACAGTTCCGTCACAACTGGCGGGCTCATTCACCGCACAGCTTTGTGTAGAAATATTTACTCGTTAACCTACGTGACCATCACGGATGAAAGCTATCCGCCCATTAATACCCACACAATCGATAAGACTAATCGCAGAAAGCCGATGATAATGCGAGATTTATTCGTTTTTCATATGGTTTTAGTCAATATCAGCCAGGCTTTTCCGAAGTCAATAAATCACTAAACATCAGTATGCTACGGAATGATGAGCAAGAGACCTGTTTAAAAAAGACACAAAATGTCGCCATTGTTGTTCTTGCTGTACTTATCACCTGCCGCAAAAGATGTTAAAATTGACTCATATCAATTATTGCGTGAGCTTAATCTATGATCCCGGAAAAACGCGTGATTCGTCGTATCCAGTCTGGTGGTTGTGCGATCCATTGCCAAGACTGTAGCATCAGCCAATTGTGTATTCCTTTTACGCTGAATACGCATGAGCTGGACCAACTCGACAACATCATCGAGAGGAAAAAGCCGATCCAGAAAGGCCAAACGCTGTTTAAAGCCGGTGACGAACTGAAATCACTGTATGCCATCCGCTCCGGGACCATCAAAAGCTACACCATCACCGAACAGGGTGACGAACAAATTACTGGCTTCCACCTGGCGGGTGATCTGGTAGGCTTTGACGCCATCGGTGGCCTGAAGCACCCAAGCTTCGCTCAGGCGCTGGAAACGTCCATGGTCTGTGAAATCCCGTTTGAAACGCTGGACGACCTTTCGGGCAAAATGCCTAATCTGCGCCAGCAAATCATGCGTTTGATGAGCGGTGAGATCAAAGGTGACCAGGATATGATCCTGCTGCTGTCGAAGAAGAACGCCGAAGAGCGCCTGGCCGCTTTCGTGTATAACCTGTCGCACCGCTTTGCCGAACGTGGCTTCTCACCGCGTGAGTTCCGTTTGACCATGACCCGTGGTGATATCGGCAACTATCTGGGCCTGACGGTGGAAACCATCAGCCGCCTGTTGGGGCGTTTCCAGAAAAGCGAAATCCTCAGCGTGAAAGGCAAATACATCACCATCGAAAACGCAGACGCCCTGTCACAACTGGCGGGTGCCGCACGCATCAACGTCTCCGTAAGCGCCTGACCCCTACTGGGCCAATAATTCGCTGAAATTGTTGGCCTAGCTCCCCTCTGCCGCTGTTCTGTTTTTCAATGTTGGGTTACTCTGTATGTGAACAGACTGTTGATCTACAGCTGTAAGGAGGCCCTATGGCGAAGTATCAGAATCTACTGGTGGCTATTGACCCCAATCAGGACGATCAACCGGCACTGCGCCGGGCTGTTTACCTGATCAAGCGGAACGGTGGGCGGATTAAGGCCTTCCTTCCTATCTATGATTTCTCTTACGAAATGACCACCCTGCTTTCCCCTGACGAAAGAACGGCAATGCGGCAAGGGGTGATCAGCCAACGGGCGGCGTGGATTAAAGAGCAATGCCGCTTCTATCTTGAAGACGGTGTCCCCATTGAAATCAAAGTGGTATGGCACAATCGGCCCTATGAGGCGATCATTCAGGAAGTGCTGAGCGGCAACCATGATTTACTGCTGAAAATGGCCCATCAGCACGACAGACTGGAATCGGTAATTTTCACCCCGACAGACTGGCATCTGCTGCGCAAATGTCCTTGCCCGGTGTGGATGGTGAAAGACCAACCTTGGCCAGAAGGAGGTAAAGCGTTGGTGGCGGTTAATCTATCCAGCGAAGAACCTTATCATGACCCACTCAATATCCGGCTGGTGAAGGAAACGCTCGAGCTGGCGCAAAACGTTAATCAAACCGAAGTGCACCTGGTGGGTGCCTACCCAGTCACCCCAATCAACATCGCCATCGAACTGCCCGATTTTGACCCCAGCATCTATAACGACGCGATCCGCGGACAGCATCTGATCGCTATGAAGGCGTTAAGGCAGAAATTCCACATCAACGAAGAATTCACCCACGTGGAGAAAGGCCTGCCGGAGGAAGTGATCCCGGATTTGGCCGAGCATTTGCAAGCGGGCGTAGTGGTGTTAGGTAGCTTGGGGCGCACCGGTATTTCTGCCGCGTTTATCGGCAATACCGCGGAACAGGTGATCGACCATCTGAAATGTGACCTGCTGGTGCTCAAACCGGATGACTTCGACTGCCCGATCGTAATGGATGAAGACGACGAGCACGACGATGAGGATTGATTTCGGTACGTTATAAAAACAAACAGGGCCCAATCGGGCCCTGTTTTACATTCTAGGGGTAGAAATTAAAGCTCTACCACATCGAAACGCACGTCTGGATTAACGTCCGCGTCATAGTCCACTTCTTCCAGACCAAAACCGAACAGGCGCAGGAACTCCTGCTTGTAGCCGGTGTAGTCGGTCAGTTCACTCAGGTTTTCCGAAGTGATTGACGGCCACAGATCGCGGCAGGCCTGCTGCACATCATCACGCAGTTCCCAGTCATCCATACGGATACGGGCATGATCGTCCAGCGGCATCTCTTCGCCGTACAGACGGGTGTGCATCAAACGGGAAACCTGTTCCATGCAGCCTTCGTGGATGCCCTTCTCTTTCATGATCTTGAAAGCCATGGAGATATACAGCGGCATTACCGGAATGGCTGAAGAGGCCTGGGTGACCACGGATTTCAGCACGGCAACGTGTGCGGTGCCGCCCTTGGCAGCCAGATCACCACGGATAGCGGTTGCTGCACGATCCAAATCTTCTTTGGCGCGGCCCAAAGTACCGTGCCAGTAGATTGGCCAGGTCAGATCGGTACCGATATAAGAGTAGGCAACAGACTTGGCCCCTTCGGCCAGCACGCCCGCTTCTTCCAGCGCCGACATCCACAGTTCCCAATCCTGGCCGCCCATCACGGTGATGGTGTTCTGGATTTCTTCTTCACTCGCCGGTTCAACAGTGGCGGTGATGATTTGGTCTTTGTTGGTGTCGATAGCGGTGGTGGTGTAAACCTCACCGATTGGCTTCAGCGCGGAACGCACTACTTCGCCAGTATCTGGCATTTTACGCACCGGCGAAGCCAGCGAGTAAACCACCAAATCGATCTGGCCCAGGTCGGCTTTGATCAGCTCAATTACCTTGGCGCGGCATTCGTTGGAGAAAGCATCACCATTGACGCTTTTCGCGTACAGGCCAGCTTCTTTAGCGGCTTTGTCAAAAGCGGCCGAGTTGTACCAGCCAGCGGTGGCGGTTTTGCTTTCGCTGCCCGCTTTCTCGAAGAATACGCCGATGGTGGCGGCGTCGCTGCCAAAGGCGGTAGCAATACGGGAAGCCAGACCATAACCGGTAGATGCACCGATCACCAGCACACGTTTAGGGCCATTGGCAATCTTGCCCTGCGCCTTGGTGTAGGCAATCTGACGACGAACATTGGCTTCACAACCGACCGGATGAGTGGTGGTGCAGATAAAGCCGCGAACCTTAGGTTTGATAATCATATGGGTCTAGGATCCGTTAAAGGGATGAAATCGGGACATAAGATAACTCATTGTGTCCCTTTTTTGTGATCTGATGTGTTGGATTGCACAAATGTTGCGCAAATCTTGTTAAATTAAGCACAAATTCCGTCTGGGATCTGTCTTGTTAAGCATAATCACCCCTGCGTCACAAACCCCAACTCCTGAGAGATGCGCCGCGTTGTCTCCAGCAGCGGTTTCATCAACGACTGCACGCCAACCTGTTGCAGCTTGGCCGTAGGCAGCGAAACCGAAACGGAATAAGGCACCCGCTGCTGAATATCGAACACCGGGGCAGCAATACAGGACACGCCCAGCTCGTTTTCTTCGCGATCCATCGCCACGCCCTGCTTGCGGATATCCGCCAACTCCTCATACATCTTCGGCAATTCGGTAATGGTGTTACGCGTTAGCACCTGGATCTCCTGCTGGTGGGTTTGCCAATAGTGATCCGGATAGTCGCTCTTGCCATAGGCCATGAAAATTTTACCCATCGCCGAACAATACAGCGGCATATGTTGGCCGATATAGGCGCGGGTACGCATCATGCCGGTGGTCGGTTCCAGCTTGTAGATCAAGATCACGTGATCGTCTTCCCGGCTGGAGAAGTTGACCGTTTCCCCCACTTCCAGGTTCAACTGCTCCAAATGCGGCGCAGCGACATGGATGATATTCAGTGAAGAAAGCGCCTTTTGACCAATAGAAATGAATTTGGTGGTCAGGCGGTAACTGCCTGGGGAAGGCGCCTGCGTAACATAACCGCTGGTATGCAGCCCTTGTAACAGGCGATGCACGGTGCTTTTGTTCATCTCTGCCAGCTCGGACAGGTGCGCCAGCGGGCAGCCATTAGGGAAATTGCTCAATATTTCAATCAGCTGCAAACCACGAAACAGGCTTTGACTGCCAAGGGGTTTGTCTTTTTTGTCATCTTTTTCGTCAACAGCTTTCAGGCTCATAGCGAAGTCTCTCCATTGTTGAGCCGCCAGCCGTTGCCACGGCGTAAGAAGCGGACCTACTGAGGAGAATGTTACTCCATGGGTCGCATCAGGTGAAGTTGGAACGCCGTATCATTTTCAGTAACGGGGTTAAAACCCGCAACATTCCGGTAACCTTATAAGTGAGTTATGCGTCACAAATTGACAAAATTAAAAATAATCCATTGTTTATTAAAGAGAATTAAAACCGTCCCGGCTTTGCTTTAGCACGACGTTAGGCATATCATTTTTGAAATCTGATTTCGCATAATGAAATTTAGGGTTGTTTTAAACAGCAGCGGTTTACTTTTTGGCATCGCGCTAATTGCGCGAACCGACACAGGGGCGCATCACAATGACTCAAGGCAATGCGGATCAACCCATTCTTACGCTCAGCCATATCGTCAAGCGTTTTGGCGGCAACATCGCAGTTAACGACGTCAGCCTGCAGGTGATGCCCGGCGAAGTGCTGGCGCTGCTAGGAGAAAACGGCGCAGGTAAATCTACGTTGATCAAAGTCCTGGCCGGAGTGTATCCGCGCGATGGCGGTGACATCCACTTTCAAGGTAACAGCATTGCCTCGGCCGCGGCGATTAAAAGTGATAGCCGCCAGCCGATTGCCTTTATCCATCAGGATCTGGGCCTGATTGAATGGATGACGGTAGCGGAGAACATGGCGCTGGTAATGGGATTTCCCCGCCGTTTCGGGCTGATCGACTGGCGTGCCATTCGCCGCCGTGCGCTGGAAGCCTTGCAGGACGTTGGGATTGCCCTGGACCCAGACGCACGCGTATTTGAGCTTTCCCGCACGGAGAAATCGTTGCTGGCCATTGCCAGAGCGGTGGCGGTGAATGCTGAACTGCTGGTGCTTGATGAGCCCACCGCTTCCCTACCCGCCAACGACGTACGTCATCTGTTTGCGGTGATCAACCGTCTACGCGCCAAAAAGGTCGGCATGATTTACGTCACCCATCGCCTGGATGAAGTGATTGAAATTGCCGATCGGGTTTGCGTCATGCGTGATGGCCGCTACGTTGCCGGGGGCAACACCGCCGATTATTCCCTGCGCGATCTGGTGCAGATGATCGTGGGTGAAGCGATGGCGGAAGATCAGCGTGAACCGCTGCCGCAGCACCAGCCACCGGTGTTGCAACTGCATAACGTCAGCGTCGGGGATATCGGCCCGGTCAGCTTCGAATTGCAGCCGGGTGAAATGCTCGCTCTTGCCGGGCTGCGCGGTGCTGGTCAGGAAGAGATTGGCCGCCTGCTGTTCGGCCTGCGCCAGCGAGACAGCGGCGAAATCGAGTTCCGCGATAAACCTTACACCGCCAGCACCCCACAGCAGGCAATGGCATGTGGCGTGTCTCTGGTTGCAGGCGATCGCACCGGCGAAAGCCTGGTGATGTCGATGAGCGTACGGGAAAACCTGTTTATCAACCCCTGTGCCAGCGGCCATAAGCTGTTCTCGCGCTATAGTCGCCGCGCCGAAATCGGGGCCAGTTGGTGGAAGGTACAACTGTTCGACGTGCGGCCAAAGGACGTCAATATCGATATCAGCGCCCTGTCCGGCGGCAATCAGCAAAAAGTGGTGATGGCCCGCTGGATGCATCTTGCGGCACCGTTGCTGATCCTGGAAGACCCCACCGCCGGGGTCGACGTGGGCGCCCGCGCCGAAATCTATCATCTGTTAAATAAATCCCTGGCAGCCGGCGTGGCGGTATTGGTGATCTCCAACGATTTTGAAGAGATCGCGCATATCTGTAACCGCGCCCTGGTGTTTAACCGAGGGAAAGTGGTGGGCGAGTTGAAGAACCAGCAGGTCTCGTTCGCCAATTTATTAGAGCTGGCCTCTGCCAGCGCCGGGGAAGCCGTTGTGGAGGAATACCATGTCGAATAAAACGTCCGTCAAATCAACGGCGCTGGAACAGCGTGTCAGCCTGGGGCAGGACGGCCTTGGCCCATGGCTGATGCAAATCATCACCCGCTACGGCCTGCTGCTGCTGTGTATTGCGCTGGTGATCGTCTTCTCACTCACCACGCCGTCGTTCGCCTCGATGCTGACGGTACAGGCGATCCTCTCCAGCAAGGCCAAGATCGCCCTGCTGGCGCTGGCGGCTACCATTCCGATGATCGTCGGCAAGATCGACCTGAACGTCGGTTTCGGTATCGTGCTGTGGCACATCCTGGCGATCACCTTGCAGGTGGAATATGGCTTCTCCTGGCAGATGGCGGTGCTGACCGTGCTGGTCATTTCCGCGCTATACGGCCTGCTTAACGGCATCCTGGTGGCGCTGGCGGATATCGACAGCTTCGTGGCCACCCTGGGTTCAGGCACCGTGCTGTATGCGGTGGCGCTGTGGCACTCCGGCGGGCGGCAGATTGTCGGCGACTTGCCTGACGCCTTTATCGCCTTGCATCACACCGAAATTGCCGGGATCCCGATTGTGGCCTTTTACGTGCTGATCGTCGCCGTCATCCTGTGGCTGATCACCGAACACACCCCGCTGGGCCGCTGCATGTATGCGGTAGGCGGCAATCCGGCTGCGGCGCGGCTCAACGGTATTTCGGTCAATCGCTATACCATTGGCGCCTTTATCGCCTCGAGCGTGCTCACCGGTTTTAGCGGCGTGCTGATCGCTGCCGAACAGGGCGTAGGCCAGGCCAGCGTTGGGATGGATTATCTGTTACCCGCCTTGGTGGGCGCATTCCTCGGTAGTACCACTATTCGCCCAGGGCGGGTGAACGTCTGGGGCACCGTGGTCGGCATTGCCATTCTGGCGATCGGCATCGCGGGGATCCAGCAGTTTGGTGGGGAGTTCTGGGTCGAACCGTTATTCAACGGCGCCACGCTGCTGCTGTCCATCACGCTGGCGGGCTATGCCCAACGCCGTCGGTTACTCAATCAGAAAGCAATACAACGCAGTCAGGCGGCATCTGCCGACAACAACAACCAAAAAGCGATCAATCCTTAATCAGGAGCACAGCCATGAAACATTGTTGGATTTTGCCCGGGATCACCACTCTGCTGTTGGCCACCTCACCGGCCTGGGCAGATGCCTATCTCGATCAGGCTACGGCGGCGGTAGCCAAAGCTACGGCCAGCAGTACCCAATGGGATGGCCCTACCAGCGGGCCGCAACTGCAGGCGAACAAGAAAATCATCTTTATTGCCTCCGACATGAAGAACGGCGGCGTGCAGGGAGTGCAGCAAGGGCTGAGCGAAGCGGCCAAGGTGGCAGGCTGGCAGTTGGAAACGCTGGACGGTGGCGGCTCGGTTAAAGACCAACTGTCGTCGCTGAATCAGGCCATTGCCCAAAAGCCAGACGGGATCGTGATCGGCGGCTGGAACCCTAACGTGGCTAAAATCCCGCTGAAAAAGGCGGTGGCTCAGGGGATCGTTCTGACAGCCTGGCATGCTGTGCCAGAGCCTGGCCCCATCGCCAAATACGATGTGTTCTATAACGTCACTTCCGATTCCAATGAGGTAGCGCGCATCGCCGCACAATATGCGGTAGTGAAGTCCGATGGGCAGGCCAACGTGCTGATCTTTACCGATTCGCTGTACCAAATCGCTCTGGACAAAGCCAACGTGATGAAAGAGGAAGTGGCTAAATGCAGCGGCTGTAAACTGGTAGAGTTTATCGACACCCCGCTGGCAGACACCGCCAGCCGTATGCCAGCCATGACCTTCAGCCTGTTGCAGAAATACGGTGACAAGTTCCAGTACGCACTGGCGATCAACGATCTGTATTTCGATTTTATGGCCCCAGCGCTGAAAACAGCCGGTAAAGGCGGCAGCAATGCGCCGTTCAATATCTCGGCCGGTGACGGCTCCATTTCTGCCTATCAACGTATTCGTTCCGGTGACAGCCAGTCAGCCACTGTGCCCGAGCCGCTGAAGCTGCACGGCTGGCAGTTGCTGGATGAGTTTAACCGTGCCTTCGCCAAGCAGGCGCCTTCCGGCTACGTGACTCCGGCCCATCTGGTCACCCGCGAGAACATCGCCAATGACGGTGGCCCGAATAATATGTATGACCCTCAAAATGACTATCAGGGACATTACAAAACCATTTGGGGCGTGAAGTGATCGGGAGGTTGAGATGATCGAACAACAACTGGAACGTTTGTGTTCCCCCGCCGTCTGGGCTGAAGGCCCGGTATGGCTGCCGCAACAGGATGCAGTGGTATTCAGCGATGTAAAAGGCAACCGCATGTTCCGTTGGGAACGCAATGGCGAGCTCAGCGTATGGCGTGCTGCATCCAACTATGCCAACGGTAATGCCCGCGATGCCGAGGGGCGTGTCATCAGCTGTGAACATGGGCGGCGGGGTATCAGCCGCACCGAACACGACGGCAGTGTCCAACTGCTGGTCGACCGGGTGGACGGCAAGCGTTTCAACTCACCGAACGACATCGTGGTGCGTTCCGACGGAACATTATGGTTTACCGATCCGCCGTACGGCATCATCGGCGATGAAGAGGGCTACAAGTCTGAAAGCCAGGTGATCGGCTGTTATCTGTATTGCTACGATCCCCGTGATGGCTCGCTGAACATTGCCGCCAGCGATCTGCAACGGCCCAACGGCCTGGCTTTCTCGCCGGATGAAAGCCTGCTGTACGTGGCGGATATGTCGATTATTGACTTCCCTACCCTTGGGCGTCGCGAGCTGCGGGTGTATCAGGTTGAAGGGCGGAAGTTGAAGGCTGGCAGGCATTTTGCTCAGGTCGCGCCGGGGATCCCAGATGGCTTCTGCCTGGATAGCGCCGGTAATCTGTTTTGCAGCTGTGCCGACGGCGTGATTATCTTTAATCCGCGTGGGGAGCAAATTGGCAAAATTCCGGTGCCGGAGTGCGTTTCCAACTGCACCTTCGGCGGGCCAGAAGGCAATGAGCTCTACATTACTGCCACCACATCGTTGTACCGCATTGTCCTGAATACCCACGGGTAATCACGGGCTGATCATCACGCAGGGGGAGTTTACCTCTCCCTGCTTCGTCACGTCTGTAGCACGCCAACCCCCTCAAACTGTGTTGCCGATCACATAATCGTCAGGTTAATTTAACCATCTGTTTTTACGAGATAATTTCCCACACTCCAGCTTTGACTTCGTCCCAACAGGGGTATAGCATTTATTTGAAATGCAATTTCGTATATTGAAATTAAAAGAACGCAAAACATTCGATTCGCCATAGGGGAGCAGTAGTATGAGAGTGAGCTATACCGAGTTAAAACAGCAATTCAAACGCGTGTTGCTGGCACGGGGAGTGGCGGAACCGACGGCGGATGAGTGTGCCACTCTGTTTGCCGATACCACCGAAAGCGGCGTCTATTCCCACGGGGTCAACCGCTTCCCACGCTTTATTCAGCAGTTGGACGCAGGTGATATCGTGCCTGACGCCGAACCGAGCAAGCTGCTTTCGTTAGGCGCAATCGAACAGTGGGATGCCCATCAGGGCATTGGCAACCTGACCGCCCGCAAGATGATGGATCGCGCCATGCAGTTAGCGGATCAACACGGGATTGGCCTGGTAGCATTGCGTAATGCCAACCACTGGATGCGTGGCGGAGGTTACGGCTGGCAAGCGGCAGAGCAAGGCTATATCGGCATTTGCTGGACCAACTCGATCGCCGTCATGCCACCTTGGGGGGCTAAAGAGTGCCGTATCGGCACTAACCCGCTGATCGTCGCCGTGCCGAGTAACCCGATCACCATGGTAGATATGTCGATGTCGATGTTCTCCTACGGCGCGTTGGAAATGAATCGCCTTGCGGGCAAAAAACTGGCGGTAGACGGCGGTTTCGATAACGACGGTAACCTGACGCGCGATCCGGCTACCATCGAAGAAAATCGGCGTATCTTGCCGATGGGCTATTGGAAGGGGTCTGCGCTGTCGATAGTGCTGGATATGATCGCTACCCTGCTCTCTGGCGGTTCATCGGTCGCTGAAGTTACCGAAGATAACCACGATGAATACGGCATTTCGCAGGTGTTTATCGCCATTGAGATCGACCGCCTGATCGACGGCAAAACCCGTGATGAAAAGCTGCAGCGCATTATGGATTACGTGACCAGCGCCGAGCGTGATAACCCAGAGGTCGCCATTCGCTTGCCGGGCCACCGCTTCCCGCACGTCCGCGCCGAAAATCAACGCGATGGCATCCCGGTAGACGATCGCGTCTGGGCCCGCATTCAGGCACTTTAAGGAGCAATTTATGATCTTCGGCCATATTGCCCATACGGCAGCAGAACACTATCCCCCGGCGATTGCCAAAGCCGTGGCCTATTTGCAGAACACCGATTTTACCCCCCTGTCTGCCGGGCGTTATGAGGATCCGGCAACCGGTTATGTGGTGCAGGTACTGGATCTGCACACACAACATAAAGATGAGTTGCGCCCTGAAGTGCACCGTAAAAATATCGACGTGCAGTTCCTGGTAAGCGGCACTGAGTTAATAGGCGTTGCGGCGGACAGAGGAAATAACGTTATTCATCAGGAGTTATTAGCACAACGCGACATTATTTTCTATCAGGATGTGGAAGACGAATCCTGGTTAACCATGCAGCCCGGCAATTTTGCGGTATTTTATCCGCAGGATGTCCATCGCCCTGCCTGTATTAATCAAACGCCCTGCGACATCAGAAAGGTGGTGGTGAAAATACCGATAACATTACTTTCCAGCACGATGAAATAAAGACTGTCTCATAACGTGAATTTAGCCGTTTCATTGATTGCGATAATATCAGGTGAAAAATATGGAAAACACAACGCCGGGCTTTATTATTGGTGCTTATCCTTGCGCCCCTTCATTTCATCAACTCGAACGTGAAAAGGAAGTTCAATTCTGGGATCGGCTGGCTGAACTGCCTCTGATCCGTGGGCTGGAGCAACCTTGTCTGGACGACTTGCATCCTTATGGTGACGATTTCTTGCTTAAGCTGATCCCCAACCACTGGCAACTGGTGCTTACCGCGGTGATGGGGACTATGCAACGACGCGGTTGCGGGCGGGATTTTGGCCTCGCCGCCCGTAATGAAGAGGAGCGCCAGGCTGCGGTGGATTATATCCGTTCAATACATGACAAAGTTAAGCGCACCAACGATCGCGCCGGTCGCCAACAGGTGGTAGCCCTGGAGCTGCAATCCGCCCCCAACCTGCAGGAAAAAGACAGTGCGGCGGCGCGGCAGGCTTTCATCGCCTCGTTGGAAGACATTGCCGGTTGGCACTGGGAATGCGATTTGGTGATTGAGCACTGCGATGCGCTGACCGGGCCCATGCCACGCAAGGGTTTCCTAACGCTGGAAGATGAGATCATCGCGGCGCAGGCGATTAACCACCACTTTGGCGATACGCTAACCCTGGCCATCAACTGGGGCCGTTCTGCTATTGAGGGGCATAATGACCATTTGCCTTTGCAACAGGTGAAACAGTGTCAACAGGCAGGGTTATTAAGCGCCCTGATGTTCTCCGGCACCGCCAGCCACGGAGCTTATGGCGAATGGGAGGATACACATGCGCCCTTTGCCCCATTCGATGGCAGTCATTATGTTTGTCATGAATCATTAATGACGCTGGACAGTGCGCGGCAATTATTTAATCAGGCTCCGCTGGCAGAATTAAACTATGCCGGTATCAAATTACTGTCCACCTCGGCACAAGAGAGCGTCGAGCAACGGATCGCTATTATCAAGGATGGTATCAATGCCCTGGCGTTAAGCAGTGGCCTAATATCATGACGTCCAAAAGATAGAACATCAAATAATACCTATAAAACGGTAAAAAATAATACGGATTTATTCCGAGCCCCCTATTTATGCGAAGGTATCAATAACATGAATACTGCTTCTGTTGCTGTTAGCCAAAGTCAGGCCATACCCAAATTACGCTGGCTGAGAATTGTGCCGCCAATTCTGATCACCTGCATTATTTCTTATATGGACCGCGTTAATATCGCCTTCGCCATGCCTGGCGGCATGGATGCCGAATTGGGGATCACCGCCTCAATGGCCGGATTGGCGGGCGGCATCTTCTTTATCGGTTATCTGTTCCTGCAAGTGCCCGGCGGTAAGCTGGCGGTTAACGGTAACGGCAAGAAGTTTATTGGCTGGTCGCTGCTGGCCTGGGCGGTGATCTCGGTGCTGACCGGTTTGGTGACCAATCAATACCAACTGCTGTTTCTGCGCTTTGCCCTCGGCGTTTCAGAAGGCGGTATGCTGCCGGTGGTGCTGACCATGATCAGCAACTGGTTCCCGGACAAGGAGCGTGGCCGTGCCAACGCCATCGTGATCATGTTCGTACCGATCGCCGGTATCCTCACCGCCCCGCTAGCCGGCTGGATCATCACCGCCTGGGACTGGCGCATGCTGTTCCTGGTGGAAGGTGGCTTGTCACTGGTGGTGATGACGTTGTGGTGCTTCACCATCAGCAACCGCCCGCAGGAAGCCAAGTGGATCTCGCAGGCCGAAAAAGACTACCTGATCAAAACCCTGCATGATGAACAACTGCTGATCAAAGGCAAAACGGTACGCAATGCTTCACTGCGGCGCGTGCTGGGCGACCGGATCATGTGGCAACTGATCCTGGTTAACTTCTTCTACCAAACCGGGATCTACGGCTACACCCTGTGGCTGCCCACCATTCTGAAAGGCCTGACCAACGGCAATATGGAACAGGTGGGCTGGCTTGCCGTACTGCCCTACATTGGTGCCATTTTCGGCATGCTGATCGTTTCCACGCTGTCCGACCGCACCGGTAAACGCAAAGTGTTCGTTGCCCTGCCGCTGGCCTGCTTTGCTATTTGCATGGCGCTTTCCGTCCTGCTGAAAGATCACATCTGGTGGTCTTATGCCGCGTTAGTCGGCTGCGGCGTATTTATTCAGGCGGCCGCAGGCGTGTTCTGGACTATTCCCCCCAAATTATTCAACGCCGAAGTGGCCGGTGGTGCACGTGGTGTGATCAATGCCTTAGGCAACCTCGGTGGCTTCTGCGGCCCCTATATGGTCGGCGTGCTGATCACGGTGTTCAACAAGGACGTTGGCGTCTATAGCCTGGCTGCCTCACTGGCGATCGCCGCACTGCTGGCGCTGATGTTGCCAAATAAATGCGACCAGGTCGCCGGGAGCGAGCAATGAAATACTGGCTAGGGCTCGATTGCGGCGGCACCTTTATCAAGGCCGGTTTGTATAACGCCGAGGGTAAAGAACTGGCCATCGCCCGCCGTAATCTGGCAATCGTTGCCCCGCAACCTGGCTGGGCGGAGCGGGATATGCCCACACTATGGCAAACTGCCGCCAGCGTGATCCGTGAGGTGTTGGAACACAACGGTATCGCCGCGTCTGCCGTTCAGGGGCTGGGGATTTCGGCCCAGGGCAAAGGCGTGTTCCTGTTGGATAAACAGGGGCAACCGCTGGGTAACGCCATTCTGTCCTCCGATCAGCGGGCATTGACCCAGGTGATGGCCTGGCAACAAGCGGGCATGCCGCAAGCCCTGTACGAGCAAACTCGCCAAACTCTATGGACCGGCCATCCGGTTTCACTGCTGCGCTGGATCAAGCAGCATCAACCCGAGCGCTATGCCCAGATCGGCAGCGTGCTGATGGCGCATGACTACCTGCGGTACTGCCTGACGGGCGAACTGGCCGGTGAAGAAACCAATATCTCCGAATCCAATCTGTATCAGATGGAGCGCGGCTGTTATGACCCGGCGCTGGCACAATTGCTTGGCATCGGCGAGATCGTGCCAGCCCTGCCGCCGATTGTCGGTTCTGCCGAGATCGCCGGGCGCGTTAGTGCGGAAGCAGCGGCGCTGACTGGCTTGCAAGTCGGCACCCCGGTGGTGGGCGGTTTGTTTGACGTGGTATCCACCGCACTCTGTGCCGGATTGCAGGATGAAACCCGACTCAACGCGGTAATGGGCACCTGGTCTGTCACCAGCGGGATCACCGCAACGATCGCTTCCGACTCCAGCTATCCATTCGTTTATGGCCGCCATGCCGAGCAAGGCAAATACATCGTCCACGAAGCCAGCCCCACTTCCGCTGCGAATCTGGAGTGGTTTTGCCAGCAATGGGGCCTGCACGATTACGCGCAGCTCAACCGCTGGGTGGCTGACCTACCCAAGGCTGGCAGCCAGTTGCTGTTTGCCCCCTTCCTTTATGGTTCCAACGCCGGGCTGGGATTAAGTGCCAGCTTCTACGGTATGCAGGCCTTCCATCAGCGCGAACATCTGGTACAGGCGATTTTCGAGGGCGTGGTGTTCTGCCATATGACCCACCTGAACCGTATGCGGCAACGTTTCCCCCAGACCAAGGCACTGCGCGTCACCGGCGGGCCGGCTAAATCGGCCCCCTGGATGCAAATGTTTGCCGACGTCAGCGGCTTACCGGTCGAGCTCCCGCAGGTGGAGGAAACCGGCTGTTTAGGTGCAGCAATGGCTGCCATGGTGGGCACCGGCGCTTTCGGCGACTTTGCCGCCGCACAGCGGGCATTGGCTCCACGCATCGAAACCGTTCTGCCGGATCCCGCCGCTCAGGATGCTTACCACCGTAAATACCAACGTTATCAGGCACTGGTTGCCACGCTACAAACGCTGCAACACGGCGACTTTCAGGAGGCTTTATGACCATCAAACCGCGCCTGCAACTGGCGCTCGATCACACCCGGCTGGATGCCGCTCTGCAAACGGTCGACCGTCTGCATCCGTACGTCGACATCATCGAGGCGGGCACCATTTTATGCATCAGCGCCGGGATCCAGGCAGTGAAAGCCCTGCGTGAACGTTGCCCGCAACATACGCTGGTCGCCGATCTGAAGGTGGCCGATGCCGGAGCTACCCTGGCCGAACAGGCTTTTTCGCAGGGGGCCAACTGGATGACCGTGATATGCGCAGCCCCCCTGGCCACCATGGCTAGTGCGCTGGAGGTGGCCGAGCGCTACCGGGGTGAAATCCAGATTGAGCTGTTTGGCCGCTGGACGCTGGAAGATGCCAAGGCATGGCGCGATCTGGGCATAAAACAGGCGATTTACCACCGTGGCCGCGATGCACAAGCCAGCGGACAAACCTGGGGCCAACCGGATCTGGATACCATGAAGGCGCTGTCCGATCTGGGGATTGAGCTTTCGGTGACCGGCGGGATCGTCCCGGCCGATTTGCCGCTGTTTAAAGACATTGCCGTGACGGCGTTTATCGCCGGGCGTGCGCTGGCCGAGGCTGCCGATCCGGTGGTGGCTGCACGTCAGTTCCGTACCGCCATTGATGACATTTGGAGATCTTGATATGCGCCAGCATCCGTTGGGAATTTACGAAAAAGCGCTGCCGAAACACCTGAGTTGGCCGGAGCGGCTGGCATTGGCCAAAGCCTGCGGTTTTGATTTTGTCGAGATGTCGGTCGATGAAAGTGATGAGCGTTTATCACGTCTGAGCTGGAGCAAAGAGCAGCGTCTTTCGCTGGTCAGCGCCATGTTGGAAACCGGCATCAGCATCCCCTCGATGTGCCTTTCCGGCCACCGCCGCTTCCCGTTCGGCAGCCATGACGAGGCTACGCGGCAACAGGCTTATCTGATCATGGAACAGGCAATCCAGTTGGCCAAAGACGTTGGCATCCGCACCATTCAGTTGGCGGGTTATGACGTGTATTACGAGCCGCAGGATGAAGGAACTCTCACCCGCTTTACCGAGGGGATGCAATGGGCGGTGGAACGTGCCGCTGCCGCGCAGGTGATGCTGGCGGTCGAAATTATGGATACCGAATTCATGAGTTCCATCAGCAAGTGGAAGATTTGGGACTCCCTGCTGGCTTCCCCATGGTTCACGGTATATCCGGACGTTGGCAACCTCAGCGCCTGGGGTAACGATGTAGCGCAAGAATTGCAGCTCGGTATTGACCGCATCGCGGCCATTCACCTCAAAGACACCTTCCCGGTCACTGAGACGTCACCCGGCCAGTTCCGCGATGTGCCATTCGGTGAAGGCTGTGTGGATTTTGTCGCCCTGTTTCACACGTTGAAGCAGCTCAACTATCGCGGCGCTTTCCTGATTGAGATGTGGACCGAAAAGGCTGACGAACCGGTTGCCGAGATCGTGCAAGCCCGCCGTTGGATTGAACAGCAAATGCAGCAAGGAGGAATGACATGCTAACTTTGTCACAGCTAAAACAGCAGGTATTGGAGGCCAACCTCGACCTCCCACGCCACAAGTTGGTGACCTTTACCTGGGGTAACGTCAGCGCCGTTGACCGTGAACGTGGGTTGGTGGTGATCAAGCCTTCCGGCGTGGAATATGCGCATATGCAGGTGGAGGATATGGTGGTAGTCAACCTGGCCGATGGACAACGTGTTGAGGGCAGCAAGAAGCCCTCTTCGGATACCGCTACCCATCTGGCGCTGTACCGCGAGTTTGCCGATATCGGCGGCATCGTGCATACCCATTCACGCCATGCCACCATCTGGGCGCAGGCCGGGCTGGATATCCCTGCCTGGGGCACCACGCATGCCGACTATTTCTACGGTGCGATCCCTTGCACCCGGTTGATGACCGCAGATGAAATCGAGCATGATTATGAACTGGATACCGGCAAGGTGATTATTGAAACCTTCCGCCAGCGCGGCATCAGCCCAAGCGCCATCCCGGCGGTGCTGGTCAACGCCCACGGGCCGTTTGCCTGGGGCAAGGATGCGCATGACGCGGTTCACAATGCGGTCGTACTGGAAGAAATTGCTTATATGGGGATTTTTTCACGGCAGTTGACGCCGGGGATTGGCAACATGCAGCAGGTGCTGTTGGATAAGCATTACCTGCGTAAGCACGGCAAGAACGCCTATTACGGGCAATAGCCCCCTCATCCCAATCCTCTCCTACTGGGAGAGAGCTGTTAGCCTCTGCGCTTTTGGAAGTAAAGAGGTCATCTCAGCAAACTCGATCGGTCCTCGCTCTGAGAAAGGGTTCAATACAAAAAATGCCAGCCACTTCTCAGTGGCTGGCATTGTGCTTTTCCAACAGTGATATTACAGCGCGCGCAGGATCGCTTCCACGCTGGCCTTGGCATCGCCAAACAGCATCTGGGTGTTCTCTTTAAAGAACAGCGGGTTCTGCACCCCGGCATAGCCGGTATTCATCGAGCGTTTGAACGCGATAACGTTTTGCGCTTTCCACACTTCCAGCACCGGCATGCCGGCGATAGGGCTGCGTGGATCTTCCAACGCCGCCGGGTTCACCGTGTCGTTGGCGCCAATGACCAGGACGGTATCGGTGTCCGGGAAGTCATCGTTGATTTCGTCCATTTCCAGCACCACATCGTACGGCACACGGGCTTCCGCCAGCAGCACGTTCATGTGGCCCGGTAAACGACCCGCCACCGGGTGAATACCAAAGCGCACCTTGATGCCACGCGCACGCAGCTTCTCGGTGATTTCCGCTACCGGATACTGCGCCTGCGCCACCGCCATGCCGTAGCCTGGGGTGATGATCACCGAGGTGGAGTTACGCAGCTGTTCAGCCACTTCTTCCGCCGTGGTTTCGCGGTATTCGCCCATTTCTTCTGCGTCGCCGGTTGAGGAACCATCGGTACCAAAACCACCGGCAATCACGCTGATAAACGAACGGTTCATTGCCTTACACATGATGTACGACAGGATCGCACCGGAAGAACCGACCAGCGCACCGGTCACGATCAGCAGGTCGTTGCTCAGCATAAAGCCTGCCGCCGCCGCTGCCCACCCGGAGTAGGAGTTCAGCATTGATACCACCACCGGCATGTCTGCCCCACCGATTGACGCAACCAGATGCCAGCCGAAGCCAAGAGCAATCACGGTCATGATCAACAGTGCGAACACTTCCCAACCAACACTGTTGGTACGTACGAACAGCACCATCAGCAGGAAGGAAACCACCAGGGCAGCCAGGTTCAGCTTGTGACGGTTAGGCAACATCAGCGGCTTGGAAGAGATGATGCCGCGCAGTTTGCCAAAGGCCACGATAGAACCGGTAAAGGTCACCGCACCGATAAAGATGCCGAGGAACACTTCGGTAAGATGGATATTTTCCATCACCGGTTCCATGGCCACCGTACCGTGATCCAGGTAGCTGTTGAAGCCGACCAGCACCGCAGCCAAACCCACGAAGCTGTGCAGTACCGCCACCAGTTCCGGCATTTCGGTCATTTCGACCTTCTTGGCCAGATACACGCCGATGGAACCACCGATGATCATCGCGATAATGATCCAGCCCACGTTACCGGAGTCCGGCCCGAGGATGGTGGCGATCAGCGCGATCGCCATCCCGGCCACGCCGAACAGGTTGCCCTGCTTGGACGTCTCATGGCGCGAAAGGCCGGCCAGGCTGAAAATAAACAGAATAGCGGCAACAATGTATGCAGCTGTAACTAATCCACCAGACATTTTTGCTACCCCTTAGTTTTTGCGGAACATCTTCAGCATGCGCTGAGTGACGGTGAATCCACCAAAAATGTTGATGCTGGCGATCAGTACCGCGACAAAGGAGAGGAAACTCACCCAGCCGCCATGACCAATCTGCAACAACGCACCGACCACGATAATCCCTGAGATCGCGTTAGTGACCGACATCAACGGGGTATGCAATGCATGGCTGACGTTCCAGACCACGTAGTAACCCACCACGCAGGCCAGCGCAAACACGGTAAAGTGAGACAGGAACTCTTTCGGTGCCGAATTGGCAAACCAGCCGAACAGGATGATCGCCAGCGCGATCAGGCCGTATTTCACCATCGGTGAGGTTGGTTTCTTTTCAACTTTCTCGATTGGTGCAGCGGCAGCCTGCTTCGGCTGCGCGGATACCTGGATCGGCGGTGCTGGCCAGGTAACTTCGCCATCGCGCACCACGGTGACACCGCGGATCACGGTGTCTTCGAAATCGATATCGATTTCGCCGTTTTTCTCTTTCGACAACAGCTTCAGCAGGTTCACCAGGTTGGTGCCGTAAAGCTGTGAGGACTGGGTCGGCAAGCGGCTCGGCAGATCGGTATAGCCGATAATCTTCACGCCGTTTTCGGTGATGGTCACCTGGTCGGCCACGGTCAGCTCACAGTTACCACCGGTTTGCGCGGCCAGATCGACAATCACGCTGCCCGGCTTCATGGAAGCCACCATCTCTTTGGTAATAAGCTTTGGTGCCGGGCGGCCAGGGATCAGCGCCGTGGTCACGATAATGTCCACTTCCTCTGCCTGGGCGGCGAACAGCGCCATTTCCGCTTTGATAAAGGCTTCAGACATCACTTTGGCATAGCCATCACCGCTGCCTGCTTCTTCCTCAAAGTCCAGCTCGAGGAATTCTGCGCCCATACTCTGCACTTGCTCTTTCACTTCCGGGCGGGTGTCGAAGGCGCGAACGATCGCCCCCAGGCTACCAGCCGCACCGATAGCGGCCAAGCCAGCAACCCCAGCACCAATGATCATCACTTTGGCCGGGGGAACTTTACCGGCTGCGGTGATCTGGCCGGTGAAGAAACGCCCGAACTCATGCGCTGCCTCAACGATAGCGCGATAGCCAGCGATATTGGCCATTGAGCTCAGTGCATCCAGGGACTGCGCACGTGAAATACGTGGCACGGAATCCATGGCCATAGCGGTCACGTTACGGGCCGCCAGCTTCGCCATCAATTCTGGATTTTGTGCAGGCCAGATAAAGCTGACTAACGTACTGCCTTCACGCATTAACGCAATTTCTTCCTCAAGAGGTGCGTTAACCTTCAGGATCAGATCCGATTGCCACACATCGGCTGTATCGGTAATTGTCGCCCCTGCGGCTTGATAAGCTGCATCTTCAAAGCTTGCCAGTTTTCCCGCCGCGCTTTCGATCGCGACGGTAAAGCCCAGTTTCAGCAGTTGTTCTACCGTTTTCGGCGTTGCTGCAACTCGGGCTTCATTGGCCAACCGTTCTCTTGGTACACCAATACGCATAATGTTCCCTTCTCACCTGTTCTGATGATGTTTATTATCGTCTTACCCATAGCGATAGCACCGGCTGGCAAGTTTTTTATCAGCCTTGCCTGTCTGCAAATTAAGGTGCCACCTATAACCTACTGAAAATGTGATCGATGATCCATAATTGCTTACGTTTACCCGTCAGTTTTTACATAAAAATGCAGCTAAGGCCATGACAAATCTCAAATCTGGATGCAAAAACTGCCCTGAAGCCCCTTTTCAGCGCACTATTGTGCAGAACCTGGCCTAGGCCATTTCCTGTCAGCCGGGGACAGCGAGCATAAAAGTTATAAAATTGTGAATAATTAACATTAATGAGATTAAACGCTTTATTATTGAAACTTATAACCTGTTGGCCCAATGTGGTTCACCTAGTGCGGCTCAGCTTTGTCGCATCGCATCACATAAAATGCTGAGACACCTGCCAAGGTTACATGGCATAATCTGCGGCTGAATTACACCTAAACTGTTCAGCACGTTATAAACGTTACTGCGCTTGGCGAAAGGATTTTTTATGAAGCTGAAGACCACGATCATCGCATCAGCCTTGTTATCACTTACTGCGCTGTCTGTGCATGCCGCGCAAGAGTTAACTCCTGAGAAAGCAGCGGCCATCAAGCCGTTTGATCGCATCACCATTACCGGCCGTTTCAACGCTATCAACGAAGCTGCCGATGCCGTATCCCGCCGTGCAGATAAAATGGGGGCCGACGCCTTCTATATCCAGGATATCAACAACGGTAATAACGGCGGCAACTGGCGCGTCACCGCAGACGTTTATCATAAAGATGCGCCAGAAGTCAGCAAAGAGACCAAGTACCGCGTGATTAACGGCGTGAAAGAGCTGCCAAAAGACGAAGCCTTCCTGCTTGAACCTTACGATACCGTGACCGTCAGCGGCTTCTACCGCAGTCAGCCAGACATCAACGATGCCATCACCAAAGCCGCACAGAAGAAAGGCGCTGCCTCGTTCTTTATCGTGCGTCAGGTAGATGCCAACCAGGGCGGCAACCAGTTCATCACCGCTTTCATCTATAAAGCCGATGCGCCGAAACGTGTGGTGCAGAGCCCGGATGCCGTGCCTGCCGATTCTGAAGCCGGTAAAGCCATGCTGGCTGCTGGTGGTGCAGAAGCCGCCAAGGTCGAGATCCCAGGCGTCGCCTCTTCCGGCTCGCCAGCCCGCGACGTTGGCCGCTTCTTCGAAACTCAGACGTCTACCGGTCAGCGTTACACTGTAACCTTGCCTAACGGGACCAAGATCCAGGAAGTGAATAACGTCACCGCCGCGCAGATGGTGCCGTTTGATTCCGTGACCTTTACCGGCCACTTCAACAGCATGACCGACGTTTCCACCGAAGTGGCGAAGCGTGCCGCTGAGAAAGGCGCCAAGTATTACCATGTGACGCGCCAGTGGCAGAACAAGAGCGGCGGCAACCTGACCGTCAGCGCCGATCTGTTCAAATAATCCCTGCTGTCACCTCGATCGAAGGGCTGCCACTGTGCAGCCCTTTTTTATACCGCTGCTGAATAAGTTTTTACTCATCGCGCATAACCAATCATTGCATCCGCAAGCATCTCCCCTTAGAATTTGCGCCAATTTTTAGCTCCATTGCCTGCCCTTGCGGTAATTGCCATGATGTTATGGCTGGCCTGCACGGAACGCATAGTTGTTTATTCTGTCTCGGGATCCATCATTGGAAAGAAAACTTGGTCTTACCGCGTTAACCGCCTTGGTGCTCAGCTCAATGCTGGGCGCAGGCGTCTTTAGCCTGCCGCAGAATATGGCCGAGGTTGCCAGCCCGGCGGCCTTGCTGATTGGTTGGGCCATCACCGGCGTCGGCATTCTGTTCTTGGCGTTTGCCATGTTGTTACTGACTCGCCTGCGCCCCGACCTGGATGGTGGCATCTTCACCTACGCCAAAGAAGGCTTTGGCGAACTGGTGGGCTTCTGCTCTGCGTGGGGTTACTGGCTGTGTGCGGTGATCGCCAACGTTTCTTATCTGGTGATCGTGTTTGCTGCACTGAGCCTGTTTACAGACCGCAGCGGCACGGTGATCCTGGGCGATGGCAATACCTGGCAAGCGCTGATCGCCGAATCCTTGTTGCTGTGGATCGTTCATGCCTTGGTATTGCGCGGCGTGCAAACGGCGGCCAGCATCAATCTGGTGGCCACCCTCGCCAAGTTGCTGCCGCTCGGCCTGTTTGCCGTGCTGGCCGCTATCGCGTTCCGCATGGATACCTTCACGTTGGACTTCCACGGCGTTGCCCTTGGTACGCCAGTCTGGCAGCAGGTTAAAGACACCATGCTGATCACCCTGTGGGTGTTTATCGGTGTTGAAGGTGCTGTGGTGGTTTCCGCCCGTGCCCGGCAGAAAAAGGACGTTGGCCGCGCCACCATGTTGGCCGTGATTTCCGCTTTGGCGGTGTATCTGGTGATCACCCTGCTGTCGCTCGGCGTGGTGCCGCGTAGTGAGCTGGCGGAAATGCGTAACCCGTCAATGGCGGTGCTGATGGTTGATCTGATCGGCCCTTGGGGTGATGTGATCATCGCCACCGGTCTGATCGTTTCGGTTTGCGGAGCTTACCTAAGCTGGACCATCATGGCGGCTGAAGTGCCTTTGCTGGCCGCTCAACACGGCGCATTCCCCAAAATTTTCCGCAAGCAAAACCGCAACCATGCCCCGTCCGCCTCTTTGTGGTTAACCAACGGTGCAGTGCAAATTGCGCTGGTGATTATCTGGCTGACCGGCAGCAACTACAACTCGTTGCTGACCATAGCTTCCGAGATGATCCTGGTGCCGTATTTCCTGGTGGGGGCCTTCCTGTTCAAGGTAGCCCGTCAGCGGCAGGACAAGCGTCTGATTTTCGCTGCCAGCGGTGCCTGCCTTTATGGGCTGTGGCTACTCTATGCTTCAGGCCTGATGCACCTGTTGATGTCGGTACTGCTGTATGCGCCTGGCTTGCTGGTGTTTATGTATGCCCGCAGTGGGCATCAGGACGTGAAATTGCTCAACCGGCTAGAGAAAAGCACCGTTATGCTACTGCTGGCCGCAACCCTCCCTGCCGGATGGTTTATGTTGCATTGATAGACCTAATTAACCGGGTGATTCACCCGGTTAATTTCCCCCCATCGGTTGGGCGTTAATGGTGATCCGCTCACCGACCTGCATCACCACTATCGATTCACCACACTCTTTCTCAATGGCAGCCAACTGCTCCGCCGCCAGCGGATACGGCAGTTGAATATCAAACACCACCAACTGCTGTTGCCGGGCCAGATCGATCAGGCGAATAATGTTGACCTCATCGCTGACCTGCGTCGAAACCACCTGTAACGCCAACTCTTTCAACTGATCCTGGCGCGAGCGTGAGTCTGTCACGCGCGATTTCACTACCATGCCAAAGATGGGCATCACCCCATAAATTGCATCGATAAAGCGCCACTGCTTCTTGCAGGAGGCCGATAAAAAATGGGTATAGTCAAAACAGACTCTCTCACTGCGCGCGACGAATGCAAGATGATCGTTGTTCATCTTCGTTACCCTTCTGGTGGCCAGTGCTGAAATGTCATCGATGGCAAGCGTTATCCGCTTTCTGACGTATAATGGCATAATTCCTTTAATGTTTGCCAGTTTGCTCAGGAGCTTTACTCGATGGTCTCTCACAACTCGGCCCCTGTGTTGATCACCGGCGGTGCCCGCAGAATTGGGCTGGCTCTGGCCAAGTCGTTCTTACAGCGTGGCGTTCCAGTCATTATTGCCTATCGCAGTGAATACCCTGCATTAGCCGAACTCCAAGACCTTGGCGCGATCTGCCTGCAGGGCGATTTCTCTGCCCATGAAGGGATCTATCGTTTTGCCGATCAGGTAAAACAGGTTGCCCCAAAGCTGCGCGCCGTGATCCATAATGCAAGCGCCTGGTTGGCAGAATCGACGGAAACGCCACCGGAACAGGTGATGGCTTCAATGCTCCAGATCCACGTCTACACTCCCTACCTGTTGAACCAACTGCTGGAACCCTGCCTGCTTGGCCAGGGGCAAGCCGGTGCCGATATCATCCATCTGACGGATTATGTAGTAGAAAAAGGCAGCGACAAGCACATTGCCTATGCCGCCAGCAAGGCCGCGCTGGATAATATGACCCGATCCTTTGCCCGCAAATTGGCCCCCGACGTCAAAGTGAATGCTATCGCACCGGCATTAATTATGTTCAACACCGGTGACGATGAAGCCTATCGCCAACAGGCATTGACCAAATCCCTGATGCAGATCGCCCCAGGGGAAAGTGAGGTAGTCAACCTGGTGGATTATCTGATGGGCAGCCGCTACGTTACCGGACGCACTCACGGAGTAGATGGTGGGCGACCACTGCGTTAAATAATGGGCATGGCGCAACACCGAGCAGCGCGCTATGCTGAATGCCGTTTTTCCTATAAAACCACCCTATTATGACTAAAATTGTGTTTGTAGAAGACGATCCTGAAGTAGGCAAACTGATTGCCGCCTATTTAGGTAAACATGACATCGACGTCATCATCGAACCCCGCGGCGATACGGCACAGGCCTGTATTGAGCGGGAACAGCCAGACCTGGTGCTGCTGGATATCATGCTACCCGGCAAGGACGGCATGACGCTATGCCGCGATCTGCGCCCGGTTTATCCCGGCCCGATCGTGTTGCTTACCTCACTGGACAGCGATATGAATCACATCCTGTCATTGGAAATGGGTGCGCATGACTACATCCTGAAAACTACACCACCTGCGGTGCTGCTGGCTCGCCTGCGTTTACACCTGCGCCAACACGGTGGCAACCAGCCAAAAGAAGAGCAAACACAGAACATCACCCAGCATAATGCCGTGCATTTTGGCTTGCTGTGCATCGACCCGGTCAACCGCCAGGTGACGTTGGGGGAAGAGATCATCACCCTTTCCACCTCAGATTTCGATCTGCTATGGGAACTGGCGACCCATGCAGGGCAAATCATGGCCCGTGAAGCGTTGCTGCAAAACCTGCGCGGCGTCAGCTACGACGGTATGGATCGCAGCATCGATGTGGCCATCTCACGCCTGCGCCGCAAGCTGTATGACAATGCTCTGGAACCGTTTCGCATCAAGACCGTGCGCAACAAGGGCTATCTTTTTGCTCCTAACGCCTGGGCATCGGTGCAACAATGAGAAAACTGTTCGTGCAGTTCTTTTTACTGCTGTTCGTCTGCTTTCTGGTGATGGCGATGCTGGTTGGCCTGGTATACAAAGTCACCGCCGAACGTGCCGGGCGCCAATCGATGGACGACCTGATGAAGAGTTCGTTGTATCTGATGCGCAGCGAGCTGCGGGAGATCCCGCTAAAAGACTGGAACAAAACCATCGCCACCCTGGATTTAAACCTGTCGTTCAAACTGCATATCGAGCCGCTCGGCAAGCAGAACCTGAGTGAGGACCTCACCAAGCGGCTGCGCCTTGGAGAGATCATCGCACTGGACGATCGCTATACCTTCATGCAGCGCATCCCACGCAGCCATTACGTGCTGGTCGTTGGCCCCATCCCTTATCTTTTTTATCTGCACCAGATGCGCATCCTGGATTTGGTGCTGCTGATTTTTATCGGCATGTCGCTGGCCCTACCGGTATTCCTGTGGATGCGCCCGCATTGGCAAGACTTACTGAAACTGGAAAATGCCGCCCAACGTCTGGGGGCCGGGCATCTCGATGAACGTACACACTTTGTCCCCACCTCAAGCCTTTACCGGCTTGGCGTCGCCTTTAATCAGATGGCCGATAACGTCAACACGCTGATCGTCAGTAAAAAACAGCTGATTGACGGTATTGCCCATGAGCTGCGGACTCCGCTGGTACGTCTGCGCTACCGGTTGGCCATGAGCGATAACCTGACCGAAGGCGAACAGCAGGCGTTAAATCGGGATATCGGCCAGCTAGAATCCCTGATCGACGAGCTATTAACCTATGCGCGTCTGGATCGACCACAGGTAGCCTTGAATATTGAGCCAATCGATTTGCCCAGTTGGCTACAGGATAAGGTGGCCGATATCCAGTTGATCCACCCAGAGCGCGAGATTGAGCTAAATATCCCGCATGTCGGTGACTTTGGCGGTGTCGATCTGCGGCTGATGGAGCGCGTGTTAGACAACCTGGTCAACAATGGCCTGCGCTATTGCGAACGGCGTTTGCGCGTCGGCCTGTGGTTTGACGGCGATGCTGCATGCCTGCAGGTGGAAGACGACGGCCCAGGCATTCCCCCAGAAGAACGCGAACGGGTGTTCGAACCCTTCGTCCGCCTCGACCCCAGCCGCGATCGTGCTACCGGCGGCTGCGGGCTTGGATTGGCGATCGTGCATTCCATCGCCGTGGCCTATCAAGGCCAGGTCTTTGTGGAGGCCAGTTCGCTGGGCGGCGCCAGTTTCCGCTTCTGCTGGCCGATTAAACCCCTTTTTGATACCAAAATAGAGCCGGCATAACGATCCGGCCCCGTTGGCTCAACGGATCCACTATGGAGTTGAACAAATGACATCTGCATCATCCTCTACGGCCTACGGCCAACTTCGCGCCCTATTCACCCGCCTTTCACGTTTTGATCACCTATCGGCCATCAGCGGTTGGGATATGCAAACCATGATGCCACCGGGTGGCAATAAGGCGCGTTCCGAAGCCTTGGCGGAGTTGAGCGTGTTGAAGCATCAAATCCTGACGGCACAGAAAACGGGTGAACTGCTCGACCGCGCGCAACAAGAAGCGCTAGATGAATTTGACCGTGCCAACCTGCTCGAAATGCGCCGCCAGTACGATAATGCCGTGCTGGTGCCAGAAGCGCTGGTCGAAGCCAAATCCCTTGCAGGTGCGCGCTGCGAACATGCCTGGCGAGTACAACGCCCGGCCAACGACTGGGAAGGCTTTAGCGATAATCTGCGCCGGGTGGTTACACTGAGCCGTGAGGAAGCGCAGATCCGCGCACAGGCGGCAGGCGTCAGCCGTTATGATGCGTTGCTCAATCTGTATGAACCAGGAATGCGCAGCAGCGATCTCGACCGTATCTTTGGCGATTTGAAAACCTGGCTGCCCGATTTATTGCAAAAGGTGGTCGCCAAACAGCAGCAAGAACCTTGCCTGATCCCGCAAGGTCCGTTCGATGTCGACACCCAGCGTAAGCTGAGCCTGAGCGTGATGAAGCTGCTCGGCTTTGACTTTGATGGTGGCCGGGTTGACGTTAGTGCTCATCCGTTCTGCGGCGGCGTGCCGGAAGACGTGCGTATCACTACACGCTACAACGAGAAAGAGTTCCTTACCGCGCTGCTTGGCATCGTGCATGAAACCGGCCACGCCCGCTACGAACAGAACCTGCCACGTGAGTGGCTGGGCCAGCCCGTGGCACAAGCTCGGTCGACGGCGATCCACGAATCACAAAGCCTGTTCTTTGAAATGCAGCTGGCTCGCGGTAGTGACTTCCTGAAAGTCCTGCGGCCGCTAATCGTCAATCAGTTTGGAGAACAACCGGCCCTGGAAGAGAGCAACTTTATTCGCCTTAATCAGCGGGTGAAACCTGGCCTGATCCGCGTCGATGCCGACGAGGTCAGCTACCCTGCCCATGTGATATTGCGCTATGAAATCGAGCGTGCGTTGATTGAGGGCGAGATCGAGGTAGAAGATATTCCGGCACTGTGGAATGAGAAGATGCACAGCTACCTCGGCCTGGATACCGTGGGCGATTATCGCAACGGCTGTATGCAGGACATCCACTGGACGGACGGTGCCTTTGGTTACTTCCCAACTTACACCTTGGGTGCCATGTATGCGGCCCAACTGTTCGACAGTGCTCGCAGCGCAATGCCCAAGCTGAGCGAAGATATTGCTGCCGGTAATTTAACCGCGCTATTCCATTGGTTACAGCAAAATATCTGGCGTCACGCCAGCCGTTACCCTACCGATACGTTGATCACTAACGCCACGGGTAAGACGTTAGACCCAAGCTATTTCCGCCGGCATCTGGAAAGCCGTTACCTGTAATCTCCGAACCCTCCGTACGTTAAGGCGTTGCTGGTATAGCTTAACGTACGGTTTTGCAAAACAGAGTCCACATGGCCTTAACCATCAATGTGTTACTTGAAAACCGTCGAGCTGCCGGGGCGGATAAAGCGTTAATCGCCAAAGCCGGGTTGAGCCTGTTAGTTCAGGATGAATCAGACAGCGTGCTTTTTGATACCGGGCCGGACGGCAGTTTTTTACAGAATGCTGCCCAAATGGGGATAAACCTCGACAACCTGACCGCTACCGTGCTCTCTCATGGCCATTACGATCACAGCGGTGGCGTACCCTGGTTGCCCGATAACAGCAGAATAATTTGCCACCCCGGCGTGCAAGAGGTGCGCTATGCCGCCGTTAATCTTCTGGGCCGCGTAAAGAAAATCAAACGTTTATCGCCGAAAGTGGATTATTCGCGCCACGCCATGGAGCTGACCCGAACCCCGGTGCAAATCAGTGAGCGGTTCTTCTGGTCCGGTGAAATCGAGGTGCCTGCCCCCAAAGCCTACGGCATTATTGAAAATGCCCAACAGTCCCCTGATTACGTCGCTGATGAAGGAGTGCTGATTTATAAATCAGACCGCGGTCTGATTATCATCACTGGCTGCGGCCACCGGGGAATAATCAATATTGTGCGGCACTGCCAGAAGATCACCGGTATCGATAAGATCCACGCGCTGATTGGCGGCTTTCACCTGAGATATGCCTCTCCGCTACGCTTATTGCAGGTACAGCGTTTTCTCAAGCAAATCAAACCCGAGAAAGTAATGGGCTGCCATTGCACCGGTTCTTGGGGGCAATTGTGGTTGCCTAATACGATTAGCCCGGCGACGGGGGATAGGATTACGTTAGCGTAAATCTTCCGGGGCATTGCGCCCCGGCATGCCTGCCGTAATAGTATCCTGCCCTATTTCTACCTACTAAGCCTGCGGATGTTGCATAGTGTACGTTCTCTCCTACAGCACTGGTGCCACAGGAGAGAAGTTTGCACAACTGTCAATGTATGTTGTAACTAATTTAGTTTATTTTGATACACGCACTGCGTGGCGGTGTTCAGCATCATCCGTGACAGCAGCACAAATATGCTAGCTATCACGGCCTGCAAAGCAGCAACGCTCCCTCCCCCAGGCACTCGTACATTAGGTTACACGCCGAAACCAATCACTCACGGAAAGTAATCCTCGGTTTGCATAAGATTATTTCAACGGCCTCGCAGTGGGGTTACAAACCAACAGACATTTGAGGATCTACCGATGAAAAAAGTATTAGCTCTGGTTGTTGCCGCTGCAATGGGCTTGTCATCTATCGCGTTCGCCGCTGAAGCTGCCGCTCCTGCTGCTGCACCAGCCGCCACTACTCAGACTGCGCCGGCCAAAACCACTCACGTGAAAAAACATCACGCGAAGAAAACCACCGAGCAAAAAGCTCAAGCAGCCAAAAAGCACCACAAAGCCAGCGGCAAAAAAGCCCCGGCCCAGAAAGCTCAGGCAGCTAAAAAGCATCACAAAAAATCCAGCAAGAAAGCAGCAACCCCAGCTGCCTGATAGTCAACCGGTGTGAGGCACCCCTCACCTGTTCTGGTAAGATTTGTCCGACACCCGGTTCGCCGGGTGTTTTTTCATCGGGGGTTGTCTATGCTGCGTCGCTATCGGTTCGAAATCATCCTTGGCACCCTGATCGTTTGCGGGCTCATCGCCAGCTTTTTTTATCTGTAATCTCCGATTTTTCTCAGGAAATTATCGGAAAATCAATCGCCGACCATCTACACAGCGGCTAAATCAGTCTATAGTTAGCATTCAGTGTGACTATGGATGATCCGAATTTGTCAGGCAAACCTATGCGCATCCCTGTTTTAATGTTGTTGTGCTCATTTCCTTTGGTTTTATCCCATTCTGCGCATGCTGATAGCCCTTCCGAGGCGTCCGCGGCCGATCAAACCCGTCTGTTTTTTGGCAAAGACGACCGTATTAAAGTGACCGAAACCAGCGGTTGGCCGTGGCAGGCCATTGGTCAGGTAGAAACCGCCAGTGGTAATCTGTGTACCGCTACGCTGATCTCTCCCCATCTGGCGCTCACCGCAGGCCACTGCGTACTGGCCCCTCCCGGCAATCTTGATAAGGCCGTTGCGCTGCGCTTTGTTTCTGGCAGTAAAGGTTGGCAATACCAGACGGAAAATATCGAAACGCTGGTTGATAAGTCATTAGGCAAGAAGCTGAAGGCGGATGGCGACGGCTGGATCGTGCCACCGGCGGCGGCAGCGTATGATTTTGCGTTGATCAGGTTAAAAGATAACAAGCCGCTGGCGATTAAACCGTTGCCATTATGGCAAGGTGACGGAAAAGCGTTAACGCAAACCTTAAAGCTGGCAAAGCGCCTGGTCACCCAGGCCGGTTATCCGGAAGATCATCTGGACGATTTGTACAGCCATCAAAATTGTAAAGTCACCGGTTGGGCGCAACAGGGCGTGCTATCACACCAGTGCGATACCTTACCCGGTGACAGTGGTTCTCCATTGATATTGAAGACCGCCGAAGGTTGGCGACTTATCGCTATCCAGAGTTCTGCACCCGCCGCACAAGACCGCTACCGTGCCGATAACCGCGCGCTGTCAGTTACCGGCATTCGCGATGCTTTAGATCTGTTAGCCGCCGGTAAATAACCCCTCCGGACAGCGCAGGCCACCGTTATCCCACAGGAGGGTAATGGTGGCAGGCAAACTGTGCTGCAATACCCTATCAACGTTTGGCCCATCGGTTTGCTGGTAAAAAGTGCTGGCCTGCTCCAGTGTTGAACCACCACGCATTTTACGCTCGATCAGCCGTGCCCGCAGTTGCTGTGCTGGTGCCTGAATAAATAACGTTAAGTCGCTGTGGCGTGCCAGATCGCGCCAACCTGGTTCATCAAGCAATAACCAGTTACCTTCTACGATCGTTACCGACGCAGTCACCTCAATAGCGTTGGGCACCGGATCGTGCAACACGCGATCGTAGTTAGGCCAGAATGGACGTGGTTGATCGAGTGAAGCCAACGCCAACTCGAGCTGCTGACGATCAAAGGTTTCTGGCATTCCCTTCTTGCTGCGCACCCCTTGCGCATCAAGCCAGGAGTTAGGACGGTGAAAGCCGTCCATCGGCAGAGTTTGCAATGCCGGTAATTCATCACACTGTGCAGATAAATGCTGCCAGAAGGCCGTCAGCGTCGATTTACCACTGCCGGGAGGTGCCGCCAGAAATACCACCAGGCGCGCCCCCTTTTGCTGCTGCTTTTGGGCCAACAGGCGCAGTAAAGGTAAATGTACCTGCTCGACCTCCTCATCGGTAAAAAAGGCATCGATCGTCAGCCCATTAACAGTTAGCGCTATTTTCATTGGTCAGTTCCTTTAACAGCGAAGTCACCGCCAGCGTTAATCCGGTTTTAATCATGTTGCCGTAGCGCTCGGTATTAAAAACCTCAAAGCTGGAAAACTTCATCTTTCTTATCGCACTGAAAAGCTGTTCGTTTTCCGTAATGGCATTAAGGTTGGCAATAAAATCAAAGGTCATTTCATCATGAAAGCTCAGTGAGCTATTTTCCGCCTGCACATGCTGGCTAAATTGTGAAAGACAGATGATATCGGCATAAACGGTTTTTTTGATTTTCCCCAACGCGTACAATAAGCGCAGGGAGACATCCATATTGTCCAAAGGGCCAGATTTTGCCAGCAATGGCTTTACCGCATATTCGAGTATATCGGGATCGTTATTGACAAACACCTGTGGCAAATAGGTTTTGACAGCAGAAAATAAAATCTCATTTGCCTTCTGTAACCAATTGAGCAACTGTTCCTGCTCGTCCAGTTGTTCAATTATTTCATCTTCTGTCAGCGTTTTCATTCGTCCTGCGATACCATCAATGCAAGTGTAATGTATGAATTTTATTACACGATCCGTCGGTACCATTAATCATAAGGGTTTCTGTGCTCAAGTACCCCTCTTTTTGTTTTATTCCGCCGATAATGTCACCTTTGGTTATCCCGGTTGCCGAAAAAATCACCTCATCGCTGGCGATCAGAGCATGGAGCGGCAAAATGGTGTTAATCTCAATTCCCATGTTGCTGCAGCGTCGCCGTTCTTCCTGCGCCAGTATTCTGTGCTCTGGTGTATCACCTTTCGCCTGGCAGAAATCGATCAGCTCGGCTTGCATATCTCCGCCCAGCAAACGCACCGCACAGGCCGATATGACCCCTTCTGGCGCGCCCCCCAAGGTATACATGATGTCAGCTTCACCACCTGGTAGGCAGGTCATCAGGCTAGCGGCAACATCACCATCAGGAATGGCAAAAATCTTCACCCCCAGCGCCTGCGCCTGTTGGCGAATCAGTTCATGACGTGGTTTATCCAGCGTGATCATGCGCAGTTGATGCAATGGCTTACCCAACGCCTGCGCTACTTGCCGCAGATTTTGCTCCAGAGGCAACCGTAAATCGATAGCCCCTTTAGCGCCTGGCCCCACCACCATCTTGCGCATATACATGTCTGGGGCATGCAACAAGGCATTGTGTGGGGCAAAGGCGATCACGGCCAGCGCATTATATTGGCCCATGGCCACCATCCGCGTGCCTTCGATAGGATCAACAGCAATGTCCACAGCCGGACCATGCCCGCTCCCCAGCCGTTCACCGATATACAGCATGGGGGCCTGATCGATTTCGCCTTCACCGATCACAATCTGCCCCTGCATGGCCATGCCGCTCAGTTGCTGACGCATGGCCGCGACGGCCACCCCATCAATTTGATTTTTATCACCACAGCCCAGTAGCGGCCAGGCAGCCAATGCAGCCTGTTGAGTGGTGCGTACAATGTCATAAGCCAGCGATTTCATCGGCAGTTATACCCCTGTTTCCACGCCAAAATGTTGCAGCAGGAAACGCTCGGCCTGTTCGTTCCACACGCCGTGGCTTTCAGCCACCAGTTCCGCCAGGCGGGCATAGAATGGGTCTGTTTTCCCGAGCTCTGGGAAGTCGGTAATTGCAGTTAACGGCATGGTAGCAAAGTTATAGATCAGCTTTTTCCCGCCGGGGATCGAAGGCAGGTTGATGATGGTTTCCGGCACGGCATCCAGCCCACCAATATGGGTGATCATCACCGAAGGATTAATGCGGCCTTCAGCGGTCAGTTGCAGCGCCTCCAACATATCCCCCGTCGATCCACCCGAAGTGCCCACAACATGTGTGGATGCGTAATGCACGTTGTAAAAGTTAAACGGCACTTTGAATTCACTGTCGGTTGGGCCCGCAAAGAAATTCAGGCAACCGTCTTCAGCCAGCAGGTCATCCCCCAACACCAGCACATCGGCCACCGCAGCATAAACGAAGACATCGTCAAAGCCGTGGCCCTGTGTCAGATCCCGTAAGGCAGCTACCGGGTCGGCAGCCTTGCTGCTGTTGAAATACACCAGTTCAACGCCTTTTTCACGCGCTACGCTTTCCGGCAATAGCAATCTGGCCCGCGCCAAACGTGCCTCGTCGATATCCACAACCACTACCCGCGCAGGGCGGATGTTGCCGTTGATGGCATAATCGATCGCACCAATGCCCATCGGCCCGGCACTGGCCAATAACGCCACGTTGCCGCCGGGTTTGATCCCCATGCGGTGCTCATAGACATATTGCGTCGTATGGTAATTGGCATGATAGGCACCTATGATGCAGCACATCGGTTCTGCCAAAGAGGCCGCCGCAAAATAGCTGCCTTCATACGGTAATACACAGCCTAGCTCCACAGCCTGCTGTGGAATAATCATATAGGTGGCATTGCCGCCGAAATACTCGTAGCTGTAACCCGCCGAATAACCACTCGGCAATCCCATCGCCGGTTGCAGCACAAAACGTTGCCCAGCCCGGTAGCGTTGCTGCAGATTTTTGCCCACCTGCTCAATGATCCCGGCACATTCATGGCCGGTGATCGCCGGGTGTTCGGCAACATTATCAGGCACCCGCTTGTGGTTAGCCCCCAATTTGGCAGCCTTCCAGGTAGACAGGCACACACTGTCGGAAATGACCTTAACCAACAGTTCATCATCACCTAGCGGCGGTAATTCAAACTCACGCAGGCGAACGTCGTTTTGGCCATAAATAGCGGCGGCTTGGGTTTTCATACGGCTTCCTTTTCTGAGTGTGTGGCAACCAGTTGTTCCAACAAACGATCGAGATTGCTGTCACCGAGATAATTGCTGATCAATACTTTGGGCTTATCGCTCACCCGGTCGGCTCTCCCTTCCAGGCTAGAGTGCGTCACGATCAGGTCGGCTTCCGGCGGAATATTTTCAATGGCGTAGTGCTTCACACTGATCGGCACCCCGGCTTTCTCCAAACGTTTACGGAAGGTAGTTGCCCCCATCGCGCTAGAGCCCATACCTGCATCACAAACAAACGCGATGTGGCGGATCGGCTGTGGCTGCCCCTTGCCCGCAGCTTTCAAGGCTTTCACCTGCCGCTGTGAGTCATCAAAACTGTCTTCGGTCGCCTGCTTTTTCTCGGTTTTCAGGATCAGTGCGGCAATCAGGAACGAAACCAGTGTCCCGGCGGCGACGCCCGCCAAAGTGCCAGCAAAGCCACCCCGCGGCGTCAGAGCCAGATAGGCAAAGATTGAACCCGGGCTGGGCCCGGCAACCAAACCGGCACCCATCAGATCAAACACGTAGATCCCCGCCATCCCGCCAGCAATCATGGCAATGATCATCAGCGGCTTCATCAGCACATACGGGAAGTAGAGTTCGTGAATCCCCCCGAGGAAATGGATAATCATCGCGCCCGGTGCCGACTTTTTGCTCATACCCTGGCCAAACAGCGAAAACGCCAGCAGGATACCAAGCCCTGGGCCAGGGTTAGAGGCCACCATAAAGAACACCGAGCGGCCGTTCACCGCCGTATCCTGCATGCCCAGCGGGTAATACACCCCCTGATCGATGGCGTTATTCAGGAATAGCACCTTCGCCGGTTCGTTGATAATCGATAGCAGCGGCAGGTATCCAGTGGCTACCAGAGATTCAATGCCAGCACGGACCAAATGGTTAGCCTGCTGTACCGCTGGGCCAATCACCTCGTAGGCAAACAGGCACAAGAACATGCCGATAATCCCCAGTGAGAAGTTATTAACCACCATCTCAAAGCCAGCGGGGATACGCTTATCCAGCTTGGTGTCGATATATTTGATGATCACCCCGCCCAGCGGCCCCATCACCATCGCGCCGATGAACATGGGAATATCGGCCCCCACAATCACGCCGATGGTGCCAATTCCCCCCATCACCGCGCCACGTTTTTCCGCGATCAGGTAGCCACCGGTGGAACCGATCATCAGCGGTAGCAAATAGGTGATCATCGGCCCGACCAGTTGCCCAAAGTGGGCGTTAGGCATCCAGCCGGTGGGAATAAACAGTGCCGTAATAAATCCCCACGCAATAAATGCGCCGATATTAGGGATTACCATAGCCGTCAGGAACCCGCCAAAAGCTTGCACTCTGGCTCGCATTGTTTTATTGGCCATTATATTGATCCTTGAATGTGTAAAATCAGAAGCGCTGAATGATTTCTTTTATTTCTGATACCTTAACTGCCTGAGTAAGCTGTTTAATTGCCTGGTCATCACAGAACATTTCACTCAATAGCTGGATAGCATTGATATGGCTGTCAGCATCTTTCGCCGCCAGGCCGATTAACACTTTTACTTGCGGATTGTCATCATTGAAATATACCCCCTGCGGCAATACCGTTAGGGTTAATGCCGTGCCCAAAGCCCCTTCTTCCGGACGTGCATGGGGTATGGCCACTTCCGGAGTAAGAATATAATATGCGCCATTATTTTGCGTGCTGTGTTTTATTGCCGCCACATAACGCGGCTCAACGATATTATTTTCAAGCAGACAGCGCATCGATAAATCAATAGCCTGCTGCCAGTCGCAGTCTTGCTGGTGAACGGTAAATGCATTTTCCGGGAAGTAATCTATCAATCCATTCATGTTTTTTCCTATCGTTATTCCAAGAGGATTGGGAATTGCTTTGCAGCTTATGGAGTAATAACGGGAAACGCAATCCGATACCATTTCGTGATTGAAATCACTTTTAATGTGAAATACATTGCAATTGAAGATCTGGCTCACAAAAAAATGATGATTATTTTAAAAATATGGCATTGTCAATAGAATAAATGTGATCGTTATTGCATTTAAATTATTTAATAATAATATATATTTCGTGATATAAATCACATTAATGGCATTGCAAATCGCTGCTCATTTCACACCATACCGCATTCCCATCAGCCAGGCTTCGTGCCCAGCAACAGAGCTCACGCAAGTCCATTGTTATAAGCCCTCAAGATCGATCCCATCAACTTGCCACGATCTTGGTATCTCGCAGGCGAGCCGCCTGCGATGAACTCAATCAAGACTAACGCGCTAAAATGCCGAGAGAGTTAAGTAATTGACTATCCAAGGTCTCGGATGCTGGAAGATGATAATCGATACGGTATGAACTCAAGGCGCTTCGCGTTGAAGGCCCCATAACACCGTCGATGACACCATCGTAGTAACCTTTATCAAATAAGGCGAACTGGACCCTCATGATCAATCTTCGCCTTTTTTCTTTATCCGCCGTTAATGCCCCCATTCCAGAATTTGAGCCGGTCACCGTAGCAGACCTCGTTGTAGACGCTTCATTATTGGAACTGAATGAACGCACAGATGAACTTGTACCCGAACTCGTGCTTGGTGCGGGCGTGATCACCGCTTTCGGATAGTAAGGCGTACTGTAACCGCCACCAGAAGAAGAACGGTGCGAACTACTATGGCTACGATGGCCCGCGATATAAAACGGAACACCCGTATTCAATGGAGCCAGAATCAAATCATGCTCGCTGAGAGACATATTTGAAATATTCCCGATCTCAGTCGCTGAATCATTTGCCCATACAGAATTATTTAATGCCAAAAAACCTGGAAGCAATGCTGCAAAGTTGATTTTTTTCATTATATAGGTCTCGGTAATTGATGGAAACGCCCTTTTGACGAGCTAAAATAACCAGCACAAAGTGACTTTTTGCTGCATGACTCGCACTCTTGTGGATAAAAATTTTTCCAATCAGAAATTGACTGGACAGCGTAACACCATAACTCACTGGGTAAATGACATAAAGGATAGTTAAAAACCACTACATTGAGCCCTGATCGAGATGCCGTCTCAACAGACTCCTTCAGATAGCTTGAATAAACCTCAGGTGACGTAAACAATCCATTCCAATTACTTCTTGCCCATCCCACTGGCTCCAGCCCCATAATTGAGAACTGATTGACATTTGAAAATACACGTCCAACATATTCAACGAGATGAGGTAAATCACGATAATTCGCTTTGGTGGGTATAAATCGCAATTCGATATTTACACCCAAATTCCCAGCATTAATTAATCCGCGAACGGTTTCATCAAAGGCTCCGCTGCTACCAACCAGATGATCATGAACGCTTTGGCGAGATGAATATAAAGGGATACCAAAAGTGATATTTAAACTTTCACATCTTTGCTTAATCTGTTTGGCGAAGTGGCTATCGGAAAGCCTCCGACCGTTAGTTAACACATGCAATGACGTTTCAGGGACGTTCTCGATAAGAAAATCGAGGAAAGCCAAGAATTGATCACCATATAATAAAGGCTCCCCTCCACTGACCCCGATTACACCATCATGATTGAAAGCGGCAATAGCCAATGCAGATTGAGTCAGTAACCAGTCATCGTTTACCCGCTTAGGGGGCTGTGAACAAAATAAACACTGGTTATTGCAGCGCTCAGTAACCAAAACCGTATTGTGATTGGCTTTTCGCGATAAAATGACACGCAGCATATTGCCGTTGTTAACGATCGCAATATCACCGTTTTCAATTGATTGAAAAAGGTTTTTGCTGGTAATACAAGCTGAGTAAAAAGGCTCATGTTGGCCTGTCAGGCTCTCGGCAGTTACCAACAAGTTAGGTAGGTAAAATTGAGGGTTTTCTGGCTTGGCCTTGCATAATCGGTAGAAGCCTGGCGTCACCATCCCTTCACTTTGATAGCTAAAAATATCGTTCCTGATAACTTCAGGCATACACCCATCCCTTCAATACGTGTGCGATATCCCCATTTTCCGCTAGGGCGTTCATCAAAAAACGGAACATGCCTTTATGATAATGACAAAACGTGGACCTGCTTCGATCGCCATTGGGTTCCCCCTGTACACTGATGTTCTGGCATGGGTCCGCACCACAAAAAGGTTGGTAGGCGCAGGTGTCACAACCGGGTTGTGCAAAGTTGAATGACGATGCTAATACCGCGCGGTAGTAATCACTTTTCGAAAATGACATGTCCGCGACTCGCCCTGCGCTGAAATCAACAGCCTGATTAACTTTCTGCAGCATGCGACTCTCATCGCTTCCATAGACACGTCCATCATAGTTAAACAGTATGCAATTCAGAACCACACCACAGGGTGACTTCAGATCGGCATAACCGCTGAATCCTGGATTAAAAATCCGTTTTAGATGTATTGCAGCTGAATGTTCAACAAGCGGAATGCCCTTTTTGTTATGCTCGACAATCTGATCGATGAGTGTCTTGTAGAACGTATAATATTCACTCATTGAAAACGAAAAGTTGTCATGATGTGCAAATCCATATGGACTCACTGGTCTTACAAAAATATCGGTCAAATCTAGTGACAAGTGAGCATCGATGATTGACGAAGGATTTTTGATCAACTCCTTTGTCACGGTAGTGACTGTAGATACTCGCTCCTTTCCTAACTCGGTTTTAATTCTGAGAATTCCATCTGACGCTTTTGTATATGAAACATTTCCGGCAAGAATGCGGCTTTTGTTATGAACACCTTCCTCACCATCGAGAGAAACCGAAAACGAGATATTGCGCTGCTTAGCCCATGAGATAATCGATGCATCCAGTAGAGACAAGCTCGTGGCAATGACTATTTCAAAAGCTTCGTCTCCCAAGGTCTGTTCACACTGCTCATAGATTAACTGTATGAGATCAAAACGAAGAAACGGCTCCCCACCCTGTATTTCAATTTTGTAAGGGGGTGAAGCCAGCCTTTTTATTTGTTTGACGATCAGCGGAATCAAGTTTGCGTCAAGATCATACCCTTTAGCCCCTACCGCAGTACGACTGACCTGACAATACTTGCAGGTGTGATCGCATCTTAATGTTGGAACAATCATAAAGATCGGGTTTACGGCCAGGTCGCTCATCAGCCGTTTAGCAAAGCCAGAACTCAGGGCGGAGGCCGTAAGGGAATGATTATCCTCTTCAGTGAGGAATAATTGGCTTTCTAAAACCTCATTAGCAAATTTATCGTCGGTAATAGAACTTTTTATCAACGCTGGAAAGTCTTTTTCAGCGATGATATGGTGAAAACCAGCCAGGTTACTGATGAAAACATCGCCATTACTTAACCTGTCAAAGTTAAACGGCATAAGCTTCATTCAGCAAGCCTCGCGTCAATGTTGATCAATACCCTATCGATGATAGAAGCTCTGACGTGGCCAGTTTGTTTATACAGTATTTCACGAAGTTGATAGTCGTTCAGCAGTCGTGCGAATTCAAATTGGCACTCATCAGTAAAGGTATCGAACGTGATAACCCAATCAAATTCTCCTTCATCGATTTTCCATCGTGAGTGGGTTGTTACCCAATACAAGGCATTTCTGATAACCCATTCAGAATGCTGCATTTTCCTTATTCTCTTTTCCAATTTCACAACTCCATTGCCTTGAGAAAACCTTCAATTCATATTTTTGTGTTTTTTTGTTATCTACCTGGCCTGATATTACGTTCAATTGATTATAATAATCGTGAGTTATCTCATAAAAGTTCCTAAATCCATGCAATAAACTGTGATTTTGAAATAATTACTTTTGAAAATTATTATTTCTGCATGTTTTTCATTAGTGTTTAAATTTTCGTTTCTAAAACTGCGTGTCCAACCAACCTTAAATGCAGAGACGTATTTAAATACCTCGTTCCCCTCCCGCCATAAACCGCTTGGGCGTGGTGCCGGTATACTGACGGAAAAAGGCGATAAACGCGCTGTCGCTAGAGAAGGCCAGCCGCTGCGCAACCGCGCTTACGGAAGGCATTTGCGCCAGTAGCTCAATGGCGTGCATCAAACGCCATTGCTGGCACCACTGCTGATAGCTCAACCCGGTTTCCCGCAGGAAAATTCGCGTTAATGTTTTAGGATGGAGATTGATCGCCTTGGCCAATACCACCAGCCCGGGTAGCTGGTCAACGCCGTTTAAGCCGTCAATCCAAGCCGCTATACGAGGATCGCTCGGCAGCATCAAGCTGGTATTTTCCTGCTCCGCCACGCTCAATTCGTTGCGCAAGACTCGCAACAGATCTTCCGCCTGGGGGTGCCGCTGCGCGTAGTCAAACGGCCAATGTGCGATGCGTTCTATCACCGCTGCCAGTAACGGGTTGGCGGCCAACACCGCACTGTGCGGCATTGCCAACATCGTTATATCCGCAAAATAGAGCGAGCGGTAAGCCACCTGCCCGCGCAGTTGCACGCGATGCTTCACGCCGCTCGGTATCCAGATAATGCGCGTAGGCGGCAGGATCAGCCAGCGTTCGGCTAACGTCACCGTCATACAACCACGTGGAGCATAGAGGATCTGGGCTCGTTGATGCTGATGTTCGCCAGAATCATGATCCGCCAGTTCGGCACTAATCCCCACCACCGGAGCGGAGTAACTATCCGGATCAAAAAGCTGATTTTGTAAAATCAACGCCATGCCACAGTCCCATTTTCATTGTTTTTTGTCCTGATGATTGTAATCGAACAATCGCTATCTCCCTATACTGGCGACACTTATTTGGGAGAACGTTATGTCCGTCAAAAATCTGCCTCTGCCGCTGATCATCATGATGATCATGGCACCACAAATCCTGGAAACGCTCTATAGCCCGGCGTTAACCGCTATCCGCTTTGATTATCAGATCGATGCCACGCAGGCCAGCCACACGCTATCGGTCTATTTTTTCGCCTTCGCTTTTGGCGTGGCGTTTTGGGGAACGATCAGCGACAAATATGGCCGTAGAACCGCCATGCTCGCCGGATTGGTGTTGTATACGGCCGGGGCCTTGCTGGCTTTGCTGAGCGCTTCTTTCCCGTTGCTCATCGTCTCGCGCGCCGTTATTGCCTTTGGTGCCGCCGTTGGTTCTGTGGTGACGCAGACCATGCTGCGCGATGTCTATCAGGGGCAAGCGTTAGGAAAGATGTTTGCGATAATTGGCATGGCATTGTCGATAAGCCCGGTGTTGGGTATGTTTAGCGGCGGAATACTGGTGTTTTGGGGCGGCCGTATGGCCATTTTCTCTGCGCAAGCAGGATTGGCGCTGTTGCTGCTGATCTGGTGTTGGCGAGCGCTGCCAGAAACCCGCCAACACACCAGCGGTATCGCTTTACTCCCCTGTTTGCAGGAGATGCTGCGCGATAAGCAAATCTGGTGCTCGGCGTTGCTGGTTGCGAGCTTTAACATCATGGCGTTCAGCTACTTCAGTCTGGCCCCGTTTATTTTTGAGAACTTGGGGCTGACCAGCGAGCAGTTTGGCTATTCGGGGATTGTTTTAGCCTTTGGCAGCCTGTGCGGCGCAGCGGCAAACCGTTACCTTCTGCAAAAAGGATTATGCGCTTACCGGCAGATCCAAATGGCCAGTCTGCTAGCCCTGTTGGCCGCTGTTGCTGCATGGTATTGGCAGGCAAGTCTAATGATCTTGCTGCCCTGTATGGCGGTGACCGTGGCCTTTGGCTTGGCCATTCCCAATATTCTCAGCCAGGCGCTGAAGCATTACCGCAACCGGCTGGGTGCTGCCGGAGCGGTATTGGGGTTACTCTATTATCTGCTGATCGCTGGCGGCCTGGCACTGGCCGCCATGGGCCAGCACCTGCCGTTAACGCTGTTGGGATGCAGCCTGTTAAGCCTCGCCTGTTCTGCAAGGCTTAAAGGTTACGCAGAAAGCTGATCGATGGTCTGCAAGATACGCTTCTCAGAAATCGGGTAAGGCGTGCCCAGTTGCTGAGCGAACAGGCTGACGCGCAGCTCCTCGATCATCCAGCGTACTGCCTTCACCTCTTCATCCTGCTGGCGTTTTGGCGGCAGCTTGTTCAGCCACTGCTGCCACGCTTGTTGAACCTGCTCCACCCGGATCATCTGAGCGCGATCGCGGTGCGGATCGATCGCCAGCTTCTCCAGACGGCGCTCAATCGCTTGCAGATAACGCAAGGTGTCCGGCAGGCGGCTCCAACCATTATTGGTGACAAAGCCACGGTAAACCAGGCCGTTAAGCTGGGCCTTGATATCGGACAGTGCCAGCGCCAACGAGATATCAACACGCCCTTTCAGGCGTTTGTTGATGTTGAAGACCGTCGTCAGGATCTGTTCCACCTGCTTGGCCACGCCCACCACGGTTTCGTTCAGCTCGGCCCGTACCAACTCTTGCAGCCGGGCAAAGTTCTCTTCCGCCCACACCGGCCCGCCATGCTCAGCAATCAGCTTGTCGATGCCGCAGGAGATACAGTCGTCGATCAGATCCAGTACCTTGCCATACGGGTTGAAATACAGCCCAAGCTTGGCCTTGTTCGGCAACTTCTCATGCAGATATTTGATCGGCGACGGAATGTTTAACAGCAACAAACGGCGCGTACCTTGCCACATGGCCTGTTGCTGCTCCTGCTCGCTGTCAAACAGGCGGATGGCTACGCTATCTTTTTCGTCCACCAATGCAGGGTAAGCCTTGACCGAGTAACCGCCACGCTTCTGCTCATAAAATTCGGGCAGTTTGCCAAAGCTCCAGATATGCAGATTGCTCTGTTCCAGGCCATCATCAGCCACGGCCGACAGCGTCTCTTGCACCTTGTCTTTGAGCTGGACCCTCAGCGCGGCCAGATCTTTACCTTCACGCAGGGTTTTGTGTTTCTCGCCCACCACGCGGAAGGTCATTTTCAGATGATCGGGCACCTGATCCCACTGCCAATCTTCACGTGACACTGTCACACCCGTCATGCGGCGTAGCTCACGCTCCAGCGAATCCAGCAGTGGCATTTCCAACGGCGTAGCCCGGGCAAGGAAAGCTTCAGCGTAGTTCGGTGCTGGCACAAAATTGCGGCGCATCGGCTTAGGTAACGATTTGATCAGCGCGATCACCAGTTCACGGCGGATACCGGGGATCTGCCACTCAAAACCGGCCTCTTCCACCTGGTTGAGGATCGGCAATGGGATGTGCACAGTCACGCCATCGGCGTCGGTACCCGGCTCAAACTGGTAGGTCAGGCGCAGCTTGAGGTTGCCCTGATACCAGTAGTTGGGATAATCCAGTGCGCTGACCTTGTTGGCCCCGTCCTTGATCAACATCTCTTTTTCGAAGTTGAGCAGCTCAGGATTCTGCTTACCGGCGGTTTTCCACCATTGGTCAAAATGACGCCCGGACACCACGTCGCTGGGAATACGCTGATCGTAGAAACTGAACAGGGTCTCGTCATCCACCAGAATGTCGCGGCGGCGCGATTTGTGTTCCAGCTCTTCCACTTCGGCACGCAGCTTCAGGTTGGCAGCGAAGAACGGGTGCCGCGTTTGCCAGTCACCTTCTACCAGCGCATGGCGGATAAACAGTTCACGGCACAGCAGCGGATCGATAGTGCTGTAATTCACCGGGCGAGCTGCGACGATCGGCAACCCAAACAGCGTGACCTTTTCGCTGGCCATCACTGCCCCCTGGGATTTGGACCAGTGCGGTTCGCTGTAATGATGTTTGACCAGGTGCTGAGCCATCGGCTCGATCCATTCTGGTTCGATCCGTGCGGCTATACGGCCCCACAGGCGGCTGGTTTCCACCAGTTCTGCCACCATCGTCCATTTCGGCGGCTTCTTGAACAACCCGGAGCCCGGGAAGATGGAGAAACGGGCGTTGCGCGCACCGGTAAACTCTTGCTTATCCGCATCCTTCTGGCCAATGTGCGAAAGCAGGCCGCTCAGTAGCGCGGTGTGTACGCTGCGGTAGTCCGAAGGCACGCTGTTGACCGGCAGGCCCAACTCTTTCACCACCTGGCGCAGTTGGGTGTAGATATCCTGCCATTCACGCACCCGTAGATAGTTGAGGAAATCGTTGCGGCACAGGCGGCGGAACTGGCTGGAAGAGTTTTCCTTCTGCTGCTCTTTCAGGTAATCCCACAGGTTGACGAACGCCATAAAATCGGAGTCTTTGTCGGCGAAGCGGCGGTGTTTTTCATCGGAGGCCTGTTGCTTATCCATTGGCCGCTCACGCGGATCCTGGATCGACAACGCCGAGGTGATGATCATCATCTCGCGTACGCTACCACTCTTCTGGGCCTCCAGCACCATCCGTGCCAAACGTGGGTCGATTGGCAACTGCGCTAACTGACGGCCCTGCGGTGTCAGCTGATAGTGACCGTTTTCCGCGGTTTTGATCGCCCCCAACTCTTCCAACAGGCGCACGCCGTCTTGAATATTGCGATTATCCGGCGCTTCGACAAACGGGAACGCGGCAATATCGCCCAACCCCAGCGAGGTCATCTGCAAAATGACCGAGGCCAGATTGGTTCGCAGAATTTCCGGATCGGTAAACGCCGGGCGCGACAGGAAATCCTGCTCCGAGAACAGACGGATGCAGATACCGTCCGAAACACGCCCACAGCGGCCCTTACGCTGGTTGGCCGAAGCCTGCGAAATCGGCTCGATCGGCAAACGCTGCACTTTGGTACGGAAGCTGTAGCGGCTGATGCGCGCCGTACCTGGGTCGATAACGTATTTAATGCCCGGCACGGTCAGCGAGGTTTCCGCGACGTTGGTCGCCAACACGATGCGGCGGCCGTGGTGCGACTGGAACACCCGATTCTGTTCACTGTTGGACAGGCGGGCATACAGCGGCAGCACCTCGGTGTGAGGCAGATTGAGCTTGGTCAACGCATCAGCGGTGTCACGGATTTCACGTTCACCGCTCATAAAGATCAGAATATCGCCAGGCCCTTCACGCCCAAGTTCATCCACCGCATCGAAGATGGCCTGAAGCTGATCGCGTTCGGTATCGTCGGCGTCGTCTACCACCGGCCGATAACGCACCTCCACTGGATAAGTCCGGCCAGAAACCTCAATGATCGGCGCATTGTTGAAGTGGCGAGAAAAGCGCTGCGGATCAATGGTGGCCGAGGTGATGATCACCTTCAGGTCCGGGCGTTTTGGCAACAGTTCGCGCAGGTAACCCAGGATGAAATCGATGTTCAGACTGCGCTCGTGCGCCTCATCGATGATCAAGGTGTCGTACTGCATCAGCAGGCGATCCTGCTGGATTTCGGCCAGCAAGATCCCGTCGGTCATCAGTTTGACCAGGGTATTTTCACCCACCTGATCGTTGAAGCGCACCTTATAGCCTACGCTGCCACCCAGCGGGGTTTCCAGCTCATCGGCAATGCGGTTGGCAACGGTGCGTGCAGCCAGGCGGCGCGGTTGCGTGTGGCCAATCAGGCCTTTGACGCCGCGCCCTAACTCCAGGCAGATTTTCGGTAGCTGAGTGGTCTTGCCTGAGCCGGTTTCACCCGCCACGATCACCACTTGATGATCGCGGATGGCGGCCAGAATGTCCTGCTTCTTCTGGCTGACGGGCAGGCTTTCCGGGTAAGTGATTTTCGGGCACGAGGCCGCACGGGAGCGCACCTTCTGCAAGGCTTGCTCAATATCACCCGCTATTTCTGCGGCAACCGCCTGTTGAGCTTCGGGGCTTTTGACTTTGCGCGCACCTTGCAACCGGCGTTGCAGGCGCTGCTGATCACGGAGCATCAAATCACCCAGTTGGGATGACAATGCCGCGAGCGTAGATTTCACGTTCGGTGTTCCTTGTTTCTTCGCGGCTACTAGTTAACGTCAGGGACTAGGGTTTGATGTTATAGCTGACGTGTAGGTGCCAATAACTGCGTTTTTTAAATTAGGTTTATCGATTTTTGACTTAGCTGCATAGGATACCACAATGGTATTTCTCCCCATAATCCATCCGCTTAGCCTGGATTTTCTTGTTCAATAAAATCGAACGTAGATCTCGAAATATTCCGCTATCCCTGTTGGAACAATATGAATAGAGTGTACCTCATGCAACGGGCAACCAGCCCTGATGTCACAGTCAACACGAAAGGAATTAGCGATGAGCAAAGTATTGGTTCTAAAATCCAGCATCCTGGCAACTTATTCTCAGTCTAACCAATTGGCTGATTTCTTCGTTGAGCAGTGGGCCAATGCTCACAGCAACGATACCATCACCGTGCGTGACCTGGCTGCACAGCCAATCCCGGTGCTGGATGGCGAGCTGGTTGGCGCGATGCGTCCTTCAGATGCCCCACTGACTCCACGCCAGAAAGAAGCGCTGGCCCTGTCAGACGAACTGATTGCCGAGCTGCAAGCCAACGATACTATCGTTATCGCCGCTCCGATGTACAACTTCAACATCCCAACTCAGTTGAAGAATTATTTTGACCTGATTGCCCGTGCCGGCGTCACCTTCCGTTACACCGAGAACGGCCCGGAAGGCCTGGTTAAGAACAAACGCGCCATCATTCTGACCAGCCGTGGCGGCATCCATAAAGGCACCCCGACCGACCTGGTAGAACCTTACCTGCGTCTGTTCCTGGGCTTTATCGGCATTACCGACATTGAGTTTGTCTTTGCCGAAGGGATTGCCTACGGCCCAGACGTTGCGACCAAAGCCCAGGCCGATGCCAAAGCGTTACTGGCCGAAGTGATCGCCGCTTAAATAGCGATGCCAGGGCGTAGAGATTGCGCCCTGGTAAGTCACACACCTGCAAAATCCGTTTTACCCTCATGACAATAAGCCGTTTAAATTCCGTTGCGCGCCCTAGGGCGCGCTTTTTTTATTTCTGCAACCACTGGCCGTTAATCCCGCGGACATACTCCCCCGCAGGCGCTCGTGTCACCAGCTTCTGCCCGGCCATTCGCGCGACTTCATCGATAGCGATATGATTGCTTGCAGCCACCTGTTGGTATTTCTCGGCGCGCCCGGCATTGATTTTTTTCACCAACGCCTGGGTCTCTGCGTCCTGCTTCACCGGAGCGATATATCCACTGAGCGTTTCGCCCACCCGCCCCTGCTGCTTGGCTTCATCCAGCGTCAACGCCTGAACCATCCCGCTGAATAACCAACCGACGGCAATCAACCACAGATAATGTTTTTTCATGCGGGCTCCTAGAACAGACCACTTTGGTCTTTCAACAGGTTCTCAACGTCCTTATCTACTTTGATATGGATCTCATGCTCAATTTTGACGTTCATATTGATGGTGATGGGATCTTTAGGTGTCGCCACCTCAATGCGCGGTACACAACCGCTCAGCAAGGATGCGCCCAACACGGCTACCAGCAATGGTATGGTCGCGTTCTTCATCGTTGTTCCTCGGGTTTAGAGAGCGCCTGCTCCAGCCACTCTTGTAAATTGTCGCCAAAGCGCAGGCTGCGCCACAGCTGAAACACGTTTTCCTGATGGCTATAGTTAAGGATAACCTCACGCTTGGCACTTTTCTGCGGATTTACGCCATCGATATGTGCCTTTAGCGTCAGCTCGCCGAGGTTATCAAGATCGACCCGCGCCTTTGAACGGTTGATTTCCATGTAGCGTAGCCAGTCGATAGCAGCACCGGTGGCTAAGTTATTGCTGCCAATGGCATCTGCCATATCTTTATCCAGCCGCAGCGTCATGACTCCCGCATTGGCGATCCAGCCGTTTTGTACCAGCCATTTTGGGTGGTTCAGGAAGAGCGGTAGCTCTCCGTTGATGCGGCCAGACATGGCGAACTGCTTCGGTTTGAGCGCGGTAAACAGTGCACTGAGGTCGATTTTCTCCAGTTTGAGCACCGCCGCATCATGCTGCGGCATACGTAATGCCGACAGGCTGATATGACCGTTCAGCATATCCACGCCGATATTGCTCAACGTCAACGGATACGCCTCGCTGTAGGGATAGGTACCTTGCAGATCGGCGGTAATATTCTGCATCTCAAACAGCGTCTTGATGGATTTGATGCGCAGCATGATCGGCCTTTTGGCACCAAGCTGCCACAGGTGGTTGTTAAACCGATAGGGCAAGACAAAGTCCAGCCCGCTCAATTCGCCATCTTGCAGCCACATGCCGCCATTGCGCACCACCCAGTGGCCACCAGCTTCAAATCCCTGCACTCGCGCCGCCGAGAATGCCGATTGTGCATAGAACTCACCTGCGCGCAGTTTGATGTTCAGATCGGGTGAAATCAGCGGTTGGAATACCGTTAATGACTGTTTTGGCCACCAGCCTTCACCACGCAGACGCTCACCATCCCAGCGGCCACGCAACTTGATTGGTCCAATCTGCTCGGCCTGCAACGCGCCTTGCCATTGAAAACTGTCTGGCCCCGTACCTTGCAACTGTAAATCCAGCACCGAAGGCGGTAAATAACTGCCTGCACCAAAACTGGTTTTGTCAGCCACCAGTTGCACGCCGCCGGTAAGGCTCGGCGCTTTGACATCCCGCTGCCACTGGATCGGTTGGCTGAGCGTCATACGTGGCGTCGCAACCGTGACCATGCCGTATTTTAACCGATCAAAACCGGTGGAAAGACGATCCAGGGTGATGCTGGTGTCCTGCCAACGCCCACTACCTGCAACATCCCAGGCGGCCTGCAGCGGTGGCAACTTGCCGTTCCCCCAAGAGCGCCATTGCCACTGACCATGGTCTGGCCAGAAATCTTGTGCCTGGCCGTCCAGATGCACCTTGAAGCGCCCCCAGTAACTTTCGCTGGCGCTGATAATTGCCTGCAAACGGCCTGTGATCCCAAGCGCGGTGACTTTTACTCCAGCCAGCGGCAGCCGAGCCTCTTCCAGCTTCATGTCCGGTGCCGGGCTACCCCAGGCGCGCAGTAAAGATCCCGGCTGTAGCACCAGCGTTGGGTTAAGGATCGAGCCGCTGATAATGCCGGGGATTGACGCCGTAAACGAGAGATTGGCCAGGTTTGCCTGCCCGGTAAGCTGGAATCCCAGATCGCTGTTGGTCAGGCTCAGGCTACCTGGCCCCAACGTCAGCACCGCGTTGCCCTTGCCGTTGTGCCCTGCGGTGATCACGTTCAAACGCGCGGTAATTTGGGTTTCGTCAAACCCCTGGCTCCAATCATGCAACGCCACATTTAAACCACCTCTGAGCGGTTGCTCCAGGTAAGGCCAACGCCATTCCCCTTTTTCGATGCTGATCTGTTTTGGCGTTAGTGCCCAAGGGAGCGTAGCCAACGGTTGGTCGCTGCCCTTTTCCGTCAGGGTCAACACCCCCTGCTGCTGTTGCCAATTTAAATCCAGCAGCAAGGGTTTTTCCAGATAGGCGGTTTGTATCTCACCTTGCAACGCCCCCTGGGTTGGCAAACTGTCCATATCCAGCGGTACGGTGACTTTGCCCGTCAGTTGTACCGGAGCCGTGCTGTTGGGTGGCGTAATGCTGAGCTTGTTTATCGTCAGTTGTTGATGTTCATCCAGTTGCGCCTCAGCGATGACGTTCTTGCCTTGATAATGCAACCGTTGGCCAGTGGCCACAGATGACAGCTGCAATTTACCGGCATAAGCTTGCCATGGGGTGAGCGTGAGAAGATTGATGTTCAGATCAAATGGCGGCAGCATCGCTTGCAGTTGGTCTAGCGCTAACGGCGCGCTGTCCCCCTCGGAGGCGGGCAATTTTGACAGGCAGGCGGTATCTACGTCCGCTCGTTCACCCTTTAAATGCCAACTGCCCATTTGGTAGGCGAGTTGCAGTTCACTGACATTGGCGATGGCGCAGCCTTGGGCGCTGAACTTCAGCCCATCAAGATGCAACGCCCCCTGCTGCCAACGCAAGGGCCCTTGCAAGACCAACTGGCTACCCTGCGGTAACCAAGGGGCTATCACACGCGGCAACCAACGAGGCAGGGTTTGCCACAGCGCGATGATCAACAGGATGATGCCCGCCACGATCGCTACGAATACTTTTAATCTCTTTGTCATTAAGCGCAGGTTTAGTTCCTGATTAACATCGATTAGCCAGGTGCAATGATGACACGGATCCCCTGGCAGGTGAAGGTGAACCCATCTCATCATTTATAGAGCAGGTTTCTCATTTTTGATATTTATCCGGTGAATACGGTAAGCGGCTAATACACTGATTATCAGCATAAAACCCTAAATGAGCGCTGCCGCCATAGGACGCTAAACCATTGTCGTATTTGGCAAAATATGTTAATTTGATCACATAATCACGCGGGAGAAACCACGATGAAAATGGCGATTTACAGCACCAAACAGTATGACCGTAAGTATCTTGAATTGGTAAATCAGCAGTTTGGTTATGAGCTGGAGTTTTTCGACTTTCTGCTAAGCAAGAAAACCGCCAAAACGGCTATCGGCTGTAAGGCCGTATGCATCTTCGTCAATGACGACGGCAGCCGGGAAGTGCTGGAAGAGTTGGCAGCGCTTGGGGTTGAAATCCTCGCCCTGCGTTGTGCCGGGTTCAATAACGTCGATCTGGATGCGGCGAAAGAGCTGGGTATCAAGGTGGTGCGCGTTCCGGCTTATTCACCTGAAGCCGTAGCCGAACACGCCGTGGGTATGATGATGTGCCTGAACCGCCGCATTCATCGGGCCTATCAACGCACCCGTGATGCCAACTTCTCGCTGGAAGGGCTGATCGGCTTCAATATGCATAACCGCACTGCCGGGGTGATTGGCACCGGTAAGATCGGCGTAGCTACCATGCGTATTCTGAAAGGCTTTGGCATGAAGCTCTTGGCCTACGACCCCTACCCAAGCGCGCAAGCGTTAGAGCTGGGTGCCGAATATGTCGATCTTAAAACGCTGTATGCCCAGGCGGATGTGATCACCCTGCACTGCCCGTTAACGCCGGAAAACCATCACCTGCTGAATGCGGACGCGTTCTCCATGATGAAGGACGGCGTGATGGTGATTAACACCAGTCGCGGTGCCTTGATCGACTCTTCCGCCGCTATCGATGCCCTCAAACAGCAAAAGATTGGTGCGCTGGGGATGGACGTATACGAGAACGAACGCGACCTGTTCTTTGAAGACAAATCCAACGATGTGATCCAGGATGACGTTTTCCGCCGCCTGTCCGCCTGCCATAACGTGCTGTTTACCGGCCATCAGGCGTTCCTGACGGAAGAGGCGTTGACCAGTATTTCGCAAACTACGTTGAAAAATATTGAACAGCTTGCGCGGGGTGAAGCCTGCCCTAATCAGCTTAATGCCTGATACTTTGGGGCGCGCTTAGCGCCCCTAATTCTTCCGACAAAACCTAAACAGGTTCGTAATAATGAAAAAACTGATCCCTTTAGCCATGGCTTGTGCGCTATTGGCTGGCTGTGGTTCCGCTCAAACCAAACAACACACCGTAGTAGAAAGCGATCTGCTGCATCATAACTTTGTGTTGCAAAGCGTGGATGGTGTGGCGGTTGAGGCAAAACAAGGCAGCGGCCCGAGCATCGAGTTCGGCGAGAAAATGAATATTTCCGGATCGATGTGCAACCGTTTCTTCGGCCAGGGCCAGTTAGAGAACGGCGTGCTGACGGTGAAAAACCTCGCCACGACCCGCATGATGTGCGCAGATCCACAACGTAACCAATGGGATCAAACCATCGGCACGCTGTTGGCTAACGGTGCAAAAGTCTCGCTCAATGGCCAACAGCTGACCCTGAGCGGCAGCGATCACCAACTGGTGTATACCCTGAAAGACTGGGTCAATTAAGTTGGCATTACCGGGCTAGCCATTAGCCCGGTACAGACTCAACGGGCACAGGCTCCACGGCCCAGCGCTGACTCTTCGCACTGTTTGCCGTTCGGCATCTGGCACATTCTGAGCGTATCGCCGTTGAGCGAATGGGCAATGGTGGTTACTCCGCCCACGCTGGCACAGCTTTCGCTGGTAGGTATCGCACCAATATTGGCACTGGTGGCGATCTGCTGTGGTTCTTGGTTGTTATTGCTGCTGCAGGCAGCCAAAGAGAGTATGGCGCCGGCAAGCAGCCATTTTGCTGTGATCATTATTCGTACCCCTGAACCGAAACGATGCTGTGTAATTTTGCCATTGCTGATAACCCGAGCCACTGGAACGATGGGCCCGTTTGGTTATCTTTGATGTCCACCCGTTGAGCTTCAAGTTGCCGCCTATTCATTTCTTCAACAAGCGGCAACCGGAAAGACAACTTTAGTAATCTAGCTTGTTAGCTTAATAATAGAAATATGATTAGCCATTAATTTGGCTTTTTTTTGACCTGAAAGCATTTTGCTCCCGATCAGTGCCCTGCCGACTTGGACAGCAGATTAATTACCAACACCCCGGCAATAATCAGCCCCATACCAACCACCGCAGGCAAATCCAGCTTCTGCTGGTAAATAAACACCGCGGCAATCGACACCAGCACGATCCCCAACCCGGACCAGATGGCATAGACAATCCCCAGCGGCATGGTTTTTACCACCATCGAAAGCCCCCAAAATGCTACCGCGTAACCCAACACTACAAACACCGATGGCCACAAGCGGGTAAACCCTTCAGAGGCTTTCAACAAGGTGGTGGCTATCACTTCGGCGATAATCGCCATAGCTAAATAGATAAATGCGGTCATTTTCAACTTCTTCTTTCTGTTTCGCGTTACATCAATATGATACGCGGAGATTAAATTAGCGTTACATCGCCGCAACGCTTTACCATTACGCTGTAAATAGTAATTATTTTTTAACGAAATATCACCTTACATCCAGATTTTGTGCGCCACACAAATGCGATAAAGCACAAATAACCCCCTCTGTTAGACTTTGCTGATGATTATAAGAAGCTGACTTTTGCAGCTTTGTGAGCACAGAAAGGTACTGCAGATGATAACTACAGATGGTAATAACGCTGTCGCTTCCGTGGCTTATCGCACCAGTGAAGTGATTGCCATTTACCCAATCACCCCAAGTTCGACCATGGCGGAACAAACCGCTGCCTGGTCCAGTGACGGCAGGAAGAACATTTGGGGCGACGTGCCCCACGTGGTGGAGATGCAGTCCGAAGGCGGAGCCATTGCTACCGTGCACGGCGCGTTGCAAACCGGCGCGCTTTCCACCTCCTTCACCTCGTCCCAGGGATTGCTGTTGATGATCCCTTCGCTGTATAAGCTGGCCGGGGAACTGACGCCATTTGTCCTCCACGTTGCCGCTCGCACCGTCGCAACTCATGCATTATCCATCTTTGGCGATCACTCCGACGTGATGGCCGTACGCCAGACCGGTTGTGCCATGCTGTGCGCCAGCAACGTGCAGGAAGCGCAGGATTTTGCGCTGATCGCCCAGACGGCCACGCTAAACAGCCGCTTGCCGTTCATCCATTTCTTCGATGGATTCCGCACCTCGCATGAAATCAACAAGATCGCCCCGCTGAGCGACGAAACGCTACAGCAGATGATGCCGCAGGACGCCATCGACGCCCACCGTAGCCGGGCTCTCTCACCGGATCATCCCGTCATACGCGGTACGTCAGCCAACCCGGATACCTATTTCCAATCGCGGGAAGCGACCAATCCGTGGTACGACAATACCTACCAACATGTGCAGCAGGCGATGGACAAGTTTGCTGCCATCACCGGCCGCAGCTATCAGCCGTTTGAGTATTACGGCCACCCGCAGGCCGAACGCGTGGTGATCCTGATGGGGTCCGCCATCGGCACCTGTGAAGAAGCTATCGACCACCTGCTGACGCGCGGTGAAAAAGTGGGCGTTCTTAAAGTCCGGCTTTATCGTCCCTTCTCCGCCAAACATCTGCTCTCCGTTCTGCCGGAAAGCGCACAAAAAATTGCGGTGCTTGACCGTACCAAAGAGCCGGGTGCTCTAGCCGAGCCTTTATACCTGGATGTGATGACTGCGCTGGCAGAAGCCTTTAGCCATGGCGAACGCGCCAGCATGCCGAGGGTGATTGGCGGGCGCTATGGGTTGTCTTCCAAGGAGTTTGGCCCAGACTGCGCGTTGGCCATTTTCCGTGAGCTGATGCTGGATAAGCCTCGCCCACGCTTTACCGTGGGCATTTTCGACGATATTACCGGTCTTTCACTACCGCTTCACGAAGAAACTCTCCCTCAGCGGGCCTCACTGGAAGCCCTGTTCTACGGTTTGGGTAGCGATGGTTCGGTCTCTGCCACCAAGAACAACATCAAAATCATCGGCAACAGCACGCCGATGTTTGCCCAAGGCTACTTTGTCTACGACTCGAAAAAGGCCGGCGGCCTGACCGTGTCACACCTGCGGGTTAGCGATAAGCCAATCAATTCGGCGTACCTTATCGACCGCGCCGACTTTGTCGGTTGCCACCAGTGGCAGTTTATCGACAAGTATCAAATGGTGGAGCGGCTAAAACCTGGCGGCATTTTCCTGCTCAATACCCCTTATAGCGCGGATGAAGTCTGGTCGCGCCTGCCGCAAGAGGTCCAGGCGATCCTGCATCAGCGCCAGGCAAAACTGTATATCATCAACGCGGCCAAGCTGGCGCGCGAATGTCATTTGGGTGCCCGCATCAATACCGTGATGCAGATGGCCTTCTTCCATCTGACAAAGATCCTGCCGGGTGAAGTGGCGTTGCAGGAACTACAGGGAGCGATTGCCCGCAGCTACAGCAACAAGGGCCAAGAGGTGGTCGAACGTAACTGGCAAGCCTTGGGTGCCACGCTGAGTGAGCTGACGGAAATCCCACTGCGCCCACTCGACAGCAACAGTCCAATACGTCCACCGGTGGTTTCCGACGCCGCACCGTATTTTGTCAAAACCGTTACCGCCGTGATGCTGGCCGGGCTGGGCGATACCCTGCCGGTTTCGGCTTTCCCCCCAGACGGCACCTGGCCTGTGGGCACCACGCAGTGGGAAAAACGCAATATCGCCGAAGAAGTGCCGATCTGGCAGCCGGACCTGTGTACCCAGTGCAACCACTGCGTCGCGGCCTGTCCGCATTCAGCCATTCGTGCCAAGGTGGTTCCGCCAGAAGCCATGGAGTACGCCCCTGCCACGCTGCAATCGCTGGATGTAAAATCCCGTGATATGCGCGGTCAGAAATATGTATTGCAGGTCGCCCCTGAAGATTGCACCGGCTGTAACCTGTGCGTAGAGGTTTGCCCGGCGAAAGATCGCCAGAATCCGGAAATCAAGGCGATCAATATGGCATCTCGCCTCGATCACCTGGCAGAGGAAAAGGCTCATTATGACTTCTTCCTGCAACTGCCAGAGATCGACGCATCGCAGTTGGAACGTATCGATATCCGCACCTCGCAGCTGATTTCTCCGCTGTTTGAATATTCGGGTGCCTGTTCCGGCTGTGGCGAAACACCATATATCAAGCTGCTGACTCAGCTGTATGGCGACCGGTTGCTGATTGCCAACGCCACCGGTTGTTCTTCTATCTATGGCGGTAACCTGCCCACCACACCTTACACCACCAACGCCGACGGCCGTGGCCCAGCCTGGGCAAACTCGCTGTTTGAGGATAATGCCGAATTTGGTCTGGGCTTCCGCCTGACAGTGGATCAGCACCGCCGCCGCGTATTGCGCCTGCTCGACACGTTGGCACCGCAATTACCCGCTCAGTTGGTGGCCTCACTGCAAGCAGACGAGATTGCCACCGGCCCGCGCCGCCAGCAGATCGCCGAATTACGTAGCCTGTTGGCTAACGTGACAGGCAACGACGCTCGTCAACTAGCCACCGATGCCGATTATCTGGTGGATAAGTCTATCTGGCTGATTGGCGGTGACGGCTGGGCTTACGATATCGGCTTTGGCGGTCTGGATCATGTGCTGAGCCTGACGGAAAACGTCAACGTGCTGGTGCTGGATACGCAGTGCTACTCCAATACCGGCGGGCAGCAATCCAAGGCCACTCCGCTGGGGGCCGTGACCAAGTTTGGTGAGCTCGGCAAGCGCAAGGCCCGTAAGGATCTTGGCGTCAGCATGATGATGTACGGCCATGTGTATGTTGCGCAGATCTCATTGGGTGCGCAGCTTAACCAGACGGTGAAAGCGATTCAGGAGGCAGAAGCCTACCCTGGCCCTTCCCTGATCATCGCCTACAGCCCTTGCGAGGAACACGGTTACGATCTGGCACTGAGCCACGACCAGATGCGGCAGCTAACCGCGACCGGCTTCTGGCCGCTGTATCGCTTCGATCCACGTCGTACTGCGGAAGGCAAAGCTGCGTTGGCGCTGGACTCCCGGCCACCGAACAGTGAGCTGACGGCGACCTTGAACAAGGAACAGCGTTTCCGCCGCCTCAATACGCAGCAGCCTGAGGTTGCCGCTGCGTTGTATGAAGCAGCAGAAAAAGAACTGAAGGATAAATACGATTTCCTTAGCTTGCTGGCTGGAAAGTCTGAGAAGGCAGGTTCGGAGTAGGTATGTTGAGGGCGCGGTTTCGCGCCCTTTTTTGCTCTGGTTCACTATGTTGAGGCTGCGCCCATCCAAATGATCGTGGCCACCTGAACACTTACGAGCTGTTTTTTAATATCAGCGAGCAAGTGTATTCGCACTCTAAGAGCCAGAAAAAGCGCTTTGCGGTTTCCCTTATGTAATCACACTGTTTTTGACGTGGAATGTCGAAGTGTCTTGGGAACATAACATGTAAATAACCATACTCCTCATCAAAGCAATCAACGAAATCGCTTCGGACCCCATTCCAATAGTTAACAACTCGACTTAACATTGGACTGTCAAATTCATACCAGCGATCGAACGTGTCGATTAACGTGCCCCAAACGACGTTTTCATCCTCAGACCAGGCCAAAATCTTAAAGCACCGTCGAAAATAGTAGACCGTGGCCTCCAAACTATCCGGATAGGGCTTACCGATATCTTTGAGATATGCTGCAAAGTAAGTTTGCACCTCTTCCCTGACTAAATCTTTGTCTAGCCCTAGTGAAGCCAATATCAGCAGATTATCAGAGTATTCTCCAGCTAATACCCTCTGTTCAGCCCAGTCAGTGAAGTCACGTAAGTTTTGAATGGTAAAATCAGGACGCGTCTTTGCAAGGAGATCCTTTAAATCTGTTGAGTTGCCAACCACAATCTGTCCTTGAATGGCTATGAACCTTGAACTGACATTACCACAGCTCAAACGAATAATGACCAAATCCTCCCAGAGAATGCTAAACTTGCCCGCTAAAAGTGTCATACCGCCGTAGCGCACCCAAATGAGAACGAGCACGATTTAAATGTCAGAAAATCAAACAATTAGCCAAAAAGCTCAGTACAACCTGAATGTAAAACAGACACCATCAAAACTCATTGATAATTAATAATTTATTTTTATCGTCGCATTACCTTCATGATTGAAATACACCAAGCAATAGTGAACTTGAGACTTAGTGTGATCATTACTCAACTTTGTTTGTCAGTTCAATGACCCGATCGACCGACGCTATTGTGGTTTCACGGTGGGCAATGATCACCCGCGTAATGCTGAGCGCCTTTATTGCCTGATTTACCACCGCTTCACTGTCCTTGTCCAGAGCACTAGTGGCCTCATCCAGGAACAAAATTGCCGGTTTCTTGTAGATTGCACGGGCAATAAACAGCCGTTGCTTTTGCCCGCCGGACAATCCTTCACCCAGTTCCCCTATCAGGGTTTCGTATCCCATAGGCATGCGCATGATCACGTCATGTAGATAGCTGGCACGGGCACACTCCTGCATCCACGCATCATCCACCTCGTCCGCAAACCCACAGATATTTTCCCGGATCGAACCAGAGAACAACTTGTCGTCCTGCATCACGCAGGCGATCATCTTATGGTAGTTGTTGATACCAAGCTGCTGAATATCGATACCGTTCACCTCAACACGACCAGAATCAGAGGGGAACAGCCCGCACAGCACTTTCATCAACGTGGTTTTGCCTGATCCAGATGGGCCTACGATGGCCACACTCTCGCCCGGCGCAACAGTCATCTCTAGGGCATCAAAGATGACCGGTGACTGGCTGTCGTAGCGATAGCTCAGATCATGGGTTGTCAAGCTCACCGATTGTAGTCCCGGCTCGTAAGGGAGATCGGGTTTGCGATTTTCTCGCGGATGCAGAGCAATATCGGCAATGCGTTCGTTATGCAGGCTCATCATGCGCAACTGCAGTAAAAACTCCGTCAGCGATCCAATGCGGTCAGAGAACTGCCCCCGGAAGGCACCGAACGCTACGAACATCCCGATGGTCATCTGGTTATCGATCACAAGGCTGGTTCCCAGCCACAGGACGGCAACCTGATCACAGGCGGCAACCAGAGTTTTGATGCCGCCAAACAGCATGTCCATTTTGGTAACCCGGATACCCGTATTGATAGTGTCGATTTCGAGGTTGAGCCAGTGGGCAATGCGGCGTTTCGCCATGCCCTGCATCTTGACGGTGGCGATGCCGTAGAGCGTCTCCATAAAATACGAACCGGCCCGGGCATTTCTCACCAGAACCTCCTCGGACAGTTGTCGGTAATACCCGTAGGTCAGCATGCGCATCAGTACGTAGAATGCGGTGAAAGCGATCACTACCCAAGTTAGCCAGCCGCCATACAGCACTATCATCACCAGAACGCCAATGACCATGATGGAATCCATGATGGCGCCGACAATACTGCTGGTGAAGGTGCTGCGCAGCTCATCCAGTGAGCCGAAGCGTGACTGAATATCACCCAACTTACGCCGCTCAAAGTAGCCCAGAGGCAAGTGCAATAGATGCGTAAACAGGCCAGACAGCCACTGCACATGGATGAGCGTCGCCATCACCAGTCCGGACCAGGCGCGTACCATACCGATGGCAGCCCGCAACAGAATGAATATCATCAGTCCGACGCAAATGAGTGCCAACAATCCGCGATCCCCGGCGGGAATGGCGTGATCCATAACCAGTTGTGTGCCGACCGGCATCACCAGATTGATAGTTTCGAACACTAGAGACAAACAAAAGATCTTGCCAAGCGTCCTATTGAGGCCATGCACGCTGCCAATCAGTGTGCGGAGGCGAATTCGGTGGCTGACACTGTCTGCGATGAATTCGCTGCCGGGCCACGCTTCGAGCGCCACGCCAGTGAAACTGTGCGACAGCTCCGTAAGACTGACGGTCCGGTGGCCGCGCGCTGGATCATGCAGCACCACATGGTTGCGTTTGACGCTAACCAGCACCACGAAGTGGTTGAATTCCCAATGCAATATGCAGGGTATTTTTAGGGCGCCAAGCTCGTTCAGATCCAGTGACAGGGGGCGGGTGGCCAGCCCCAACTGTTCGGCGATACTGGTCAGCCCGGCCAGCGTGGCGCCACGACTCGATAGGTTGAACTCCCGGCGCAGCGCTATCAGGTCGATGTTTTTGCCGTAATGGCCACAAATCATCGCCAGGCTGGCGAGTCCGCACTCCGAGGACTCTGTTTGGTGAACCATCGGAACCCGATGACGCCACCGCAGGTCCAACTGGCTGACTAGCTGTTTGAAAGCAAGCTTACTCATTGACCGGCCCCGTCGCGCTGTGTGTCATGTCGTAGAACGGTGACAACATCCATTGATAAATTTTCCTTTTCTCGAGAAATAGGGTGCTTTGTGCTTTCATGCCGTTTTCCAGGCTAAGATGCTTGCCGTCATAGTCAATGGCCTGTTTCTCCGGTCTGACGATAACCTTGTAATACGGCTCGGAGGCGGTCAACGCGGCTTTTGGAGCACCCTGGTAAGTCAGCATTTCCTGCGGCGAAGCCGGGGCTTTAGAGATGACGGACACAGTGCCTGCGAACTGGCCAAATTTCTCCGCAGGAAAGGCGTCATAGCGCAGATTGACCTGATCACCGGCGTCAATATAGGGAATGGCGTCGTTGGGCACCCAAAGCACCAGAACATAGTGATCGATTTCGTGCGGGACCACCTGCAGCAGACTGTCACCGACGTTAACCATTTGGCCGACCGTGACGCTTAGCGAGTCGATGCGACCTTCGGCCAAGGCACGGACGATGATTGCCCCGCCAGCATCGATGTTTAGCCGTTCCTTTTGCAGCTCGTAACGCTGCAGTTGCATCTGGTAAATCTTGTTGTCGAATTCGGCGGCCTGGGTGTAGCTCTGACTTTCCAGCGCGGTGATCTGCAAGGCGTTTTGCTCGTTTTGGCCGGACAAGCCCAGCAGGTTGTTCTGATGCTGATAATACAGCGCCACCTGGTTGGTAAGTTGATCCTTGTTAATCAATCCTTTGGTCTGATAGTGCCGGTAGTTCTCCATGTTATCTTTCATGATGCGAATCCCTTCCTGAGCCAGTCGGAGTATCTCCGTAGAGCGCGCGAACGCGGTGATATACTGCGTCTTTTGTTTTTCCAGCATTGCGAGTGTGACCTGCTTGCTGCTTTCCAGTCGGCTGACAATTTGCGCAATACGCGCCAACTGGCCATCGATATCCCGGCGCTGGTTGTCGCTGACCACACCGCTGTGGGTACTCTTGCTGACATCGATCTGGTAAATGGGCGCACCAGCGGTGATCACCTGTCCCTCTGTGACGAATTGTTTGACCACCACTCCCTGGACGGTGGAATAGACGTTGGCGGCGCGCGGATAGGTGCTGATCTCGCCGGTCACATTGACCCGCCGGATATAGGTGCCGGCGATAATGAATGAGAGAAACGCAATGAGAAAAAATAGGCACATTCCCAACATGAGCCAAAAGGAAATACCGGGCAACAGCAATGCCCGGCCGCACCATTTTATTTTATGATTATCAATCGCTTCCTGGCGAAACACCGTTTTCTTCCTTAAAAAGATGGAGATAGCATCAGCAGCCATATATCGCGCATTCGATATCGCATATCAAATCCAGGTTATTTCAATGGTGAAAACACCAGCCGAACGCCGTATAGCACAGAAGTGAACCCTATTGAGATAACGGAGTCTTTGCAAAAGATAGACTTGCCGTGCAATATTCTCGCTGTCCCTAACGAACCCAATAACGGGCGCAGCATGCTGCGCCCTTGCATGGTGAATCGGTTAATATATTACCGCCAACTATTTTGGATAGTAGTGGTTTACTAGGCGAGATACCAATTCGATCACAACAAACGTACACGCGAGTGAAACCAAAATTTTTGAAATATCTGATGGAGCAGCATACCACCATGATGGCCATACTCCGGCCCCATTTAGTAATGCATTTGACAAAAACAGGGCTAGCAAAATAGAAAGAATATTTACAAGTTTCTTCATGAAATTGGCCTAAACGAGTATAACCGACATATTTTATTTAAAACGTAAATTTTGGCCGACTACCAAGAACATGAGCCGCCAGAGCCAGAACCGCAGTTGCTTCCACCTGTCCCCCCTCCTGTCTCTTATACACATCTAAAAAAGGGGGGGGGGGGGGGGGGGGGGGGGGGGGGGGGGGGGGGGGGGGGGGGGGGG
>NZ_JAELTL010000170.1:0-636 GCF_016428815.1 Serratia sp. ASV30
CCCCCCCCCCCCCCCCCGACCTCTACACCCAGTTGGCATCGTCGGCAGCGTCAGATGTGTATAAGAGACAGGTATAGAGATAAAGTTCGGCAGGATGATTTACGAATGCTTTACTCCATCCGCTCCTTAATAATGAAACCTTTTGTAATTTATGATATGACACATGCTATTGTTAGCTTCATTTTTGCAACAATGCCAGAAAAAACAAAGAAAGACTTTACAGAAAGACGCTCTGAGATTGAAGATAAAGTAACGGATACGATTGCAAAACAAGCCATAAAAGCAGCTGCTAAAATTGCTCTAATAGAAGTTATCGTGCAATTGATATCATTGCAAATTTCAAGATCTCCGGATGTTCTCTTAATGTCTAGGAAAGTAGTGGCTAGAATGCTAACAGCATTTCAAATTTATAGTTACTTCGATAAAGCATCTAGAGCCGCCGGTAAATTAAGGCGGGAGAGTAGACTTATTTATAATATGTTATACGGTCAAGAGGTTGAAATGCTTTACTTTATTATTGCTGGAAAATTAGACCCATTGATAAAAGTTTCTGCCTCGAATGACCATACGAACGCAGATGCGTTGATGTATGCTTTGGGTGACGTGTTTTACAAGAGGTAATGGTTATGCTTAAAG
>NZ_JAELTL010000171.1:0-631 GCF_016428815.1 Serratia sp. ASV30
GAGACAGCATTCATTTAATTAGAATTATCCCAGCTTAATAAAAACCATCCCTGGATGCTCTTTACCGTTATAGCATCGCGTACTTCGCCTCAAAATCACCTTACTCTAGCCGTTGTTTCCGTAGTCTATCTGCAGAAACCATGTTAACCCCCATGAAGAGTCAGTACTGACGCCTTGGACGCTGACTGACACCAGGATTTCCCTGATGCAAATCATGGTATAGGAAACTTCTCATTTAAAGTATTTTATATCAATAAATGTATTCATATAGCATAAAATTCCACACACTTAGTGTTAATCATATTTACATACTGGTAGCTGAGCCATTTGGTCATGACAGATGGGCTATACTTAACTTATTTATAAGCTTAAATACGCTGTCACAGGCTTGAGTGACGCATTGAAATAGCGGCAGCAGTCACTGTTTGTTATCTTTATTGGGGAAACAAGATGAAGTTTGTTATTAACAAAACCATTTTATTTGATGCGGAACAGGGAACGCTGGCGAATGCCAACCAGCCTGACGAAACAAAAGTGCTCTCTCTCACCGAGATCCGTTTGATACGTCTTTTTGTCGACAATCCGAACCTGGTGCTTTCACGGGAAACCCTATTAATCGACGTTTGGGAAC
>NZ_JAELTL010000172.1:0-625 GCF_016428815.1 Serratia sp. ASV30
CCGCTTCCGCCTTGCCCGTGAAGGTTGGCGTGGCGTCATCGGTGATGGCGTTTGGCGCCAGTGCGCCCTGCGTACTACCCACATCGTCGGTGACCACCAGGCCGGTGGCCGGGGCCGGTGGCGTGGTGTCCACCATAATGCCAAAGCCGCCGGTGGTCGGGCTGGTCTGGCCGATACTGTCGGTGACCGAGGCGCTCAGGCTGTGATTGCCGTCCTTCAGCGCCGGGCTTGGGGTAAACGCCCAGGCACCGTTGCTGTCCGCCACGGTAGAGCCAATCGCCACTCCGTTGTCGAACACCGTCACCGTGCCGCCCGCCAAGGCGGTGCCGTTCAGGGTCGGGGTGCTGTCGTTGGTGACATCCCCTTTCTGCAGCGCGCCGGTGTGCGGTTCGGCATTGTCCATCACGTTGGTGATGGTCGGGGCCTGCGGTGGGACGGTCACGACACGGATGTCGTACTCTGGCGAAGCCACGGTGGTGTTACCCACGTGGTCGGTTTCCTTCGCCGTCAGCGTCACCAGACCGTCGGCCAGTGGCAGGCTCGGTTTCAGTGACCAGGTGCCGTCCGCCTGCACGGTGGCCGAGCCGATCGCCTTGCTGCCGTTGTACACCGTGATGGTGTTGCC
>NZ_JAELTL010000173.1:0-606 GCF_016428815.1 Serratia sp. ASV30
CTTCAGATGGTTATCGCAACTTTGGCTGTTCTCAAAGGTAAACGGTAATAAATTATTTTATTACTGGCATCTGGATGTTGAGAAGGAGAAGTGTCAACGGTTAACCATCACCAATAACAACGCTTCTCCATACCCCTCTCAATGTCCATATGGAGATAGCCCTCATGACAACTCAGAATACCCATGCCAGCCTGCTTAACGATAAAATGGTCGATATGGCCTTCATCACCAGCTTTACTGGCCTAACTGATAAATGGTTCTACAAGCAGATTAAAGACGGTGTATTCCCCAAACCAATTAAGCTTGGTCGTAGCTCCCGCTGGATGCAAAGCGAAGTGGAAGCTTGGGTTCAGCGGCGTATCAGTCAGTCCAGATAGTAAGCTACTTACATTTATTACAATAAGTTAGGCAATCATCGTTCGTTAAATCACCTGTAACACCCTCTGATGGCTTCAACACCACAAAGCCAATATTAGTTCCTCATCTTCATAGTAAAAACCTCTCAAAGTGCGTTACAGAGCGTTTTACAACGTAAGTAAGCTCTGACTCGGAAGAGTCTGTCTCTTATACACATCTCCGAGCCCACGAGACAGGAGGTATCATCTC
>NZ_JAELTL010000174.1:0-515 GCF_016428815.1 Serratia sp. ASV30
TGGTCTGCGTAAAGCAGGACTAACATCTCCACTAATCTGCGGCCATGCTTTAGTGGCAAATGGCATAGTATAAAAGCTTAATGCTATGCCATGAACCCCCCCCCCCCAACAATCGGCCAGTAAAGATTAAATCCTCAAGATTAAAAGCCAATATAATGAGGTTAAGTGAGTTAATTTGGCATATTAATAACGTTTGTATACCATGTTATACAGATAAGTTATCCCTCATAGCTAGCGCATTGCATTTATAGAGTCCCAAACGATCTTCGCGGTAATTTAAATAGACACAATGCTAAATGGAATTTGACCATGAAGAAAAAAATAACCATCTCATTAAACGATCAAGATAGCTACTTCTTAGCCGGTCTGCAGTACGGGCTGACTGAGTATTTTACCGATATGAACACACAGGTTAATTTTTTTAGCGGTTACTCCGCAGATAAACCTGACATCATTTTTCAGGCGCTGTATCAGCTGTCTCTTATACACATCTGACGCTGCCGACGATGCCAACT
>NZ_JAELTL010000175.1:0-532 GCF_016428815.1 Serratia sp. ASV30
CCCCCCCCCCCCCCCCCCCCCCCCCCCCCCCCCCCCCCCCCCCTCTTCAAGCCCAAGCCGGCATACGAGATGATACCGCCTGTCTCGTGGGCTCGGAGATGTGTATAAGAGACAGCTATAACTGTCTCTTACTAAATGAAAAATAAATTATTTGGTGGAATACCGCATGAATAAATTCCTTTTTTCTTTTGCCATGCTGGCATTTTCTACTCATTGCTTTGCCGCAGCAAATATGGAAATCTGGCCGGTCACGATTTCTTTTACTGGTAGCGCTAAGAACAGCGTTTTTTGGTTAAAAAACGTAGGTAGTGAAAGTGTCAGTCTGCAAGTCAGGGTATTGAACTGGCAACAGGCAGACTCTAAGAACTTGTATGCGGAACAAAATGAGGTTTATACGGTACCTGCTTTTACCATTATCCCGCCGCAAAAAAAGATCCCGATAAGGATATATGGTATCAAGAATCAAGGCGACAAAGAGCATGACTTAAAGGCTGTCTCTTATACACATCTGACGCTGCCGACGATGCCAACT
>NZ_JAELTL010000176.1:0-572 GCF_016428815.1 Serratia sp. ASV30
AGCCTGGGAGCCTAAAAGAGTAGTTATATTTGATAAGAATTTTTTATCAAGGAATGCTGCTTACGCTATATTGAAAGACGTTTACCCTGAAAGTATGGTGAGTGATAGTGAAGAGCTAATTGATGCTATAACGTTAATCGAAGAAGAGAGCAAGCTACAACTACCGTGCTTGTTGATTATCGATTTTTCTGGTGATCAAGAAGCGCCGTTAATTTTCTTTAACAAGATTAAGTGCTGTTTTTTAATTAACCATAATCTAAAGGTGGTGGTATATACTTCAGTTGAAGATTGTTTTTTCATTGCTTCCATCTCCAGTTTTATTTCTGGAGGGGTTTTATTAAAGAAAGAGTCTATGTTATCAATGAAAAAGATGCTTCACTCTTTGAGAACGGGTTTTCAAGTGGTATTCAGTGCATCAGTAAATCAACTTATTGGAGATTATCGAATGCCATCCGTATCCCCAAAGGCACTACAAGGGTATTTCGCAGAGATAGCCGAACATCAATTGTCATCAAGCTCTGTTAAGACCGGGAGTAAATATAAAACATTTTGTACTCGGCGCTATAGTACAC
>NZ_JAELTL010000177.1:0-572 GCF_016428815.1 Serratia sp. ASV30
CCAGTAAACTGAGAGTGTTCCGTATGACTACTGCTACTGACTCTATCGGAGAGTTCTTTTAAGTCATCAAATCGTTGCTGAACTTTATTTGTCATTAGATTTTCCTTTTAGCCACTATCCATTATTGTGCATAATCGATACAAGTATACCAGACTCTGTAGAATCATTTTAGATAACCTCACGGTGTTTGGTACAGTAACATTAACTTCCGCTAATCGCTCTTGAGGGACGCCATAATCAAATCTCCCACACCTCAGGAGGTTTGATTATGAACACGTCACCGTGGAACAAAAATCGTATCATCGGCCCAAAAAAGCCGCTTCAGATATCCCAAGTCTGGGGGATCCGCATCAGACTTGAGCTGAAAGGTAAAACGCGCGATTTGGCTCTGTTCAACATGGCTTTGGATAGTAAGCTTCGGGGCTGCGATCAGGTTAAGCTTAAAGTATCGGATGTTGCATATAGCGGTTCTGTTTCAAGCAGAGTAACTGTATTACAACAAAAGACCGGTAGCCCTGTCCAGTTTGAGTAACCAAAGGGACAAGAGAAGCAGTTGCTGCATTGATTAAGCT
>NZ_JAELTL010000178.1:0-562 GCF_016428815.1 Serratia sp. ASV30
TTTTATCTGTTATTTTGATAATTGAAGTTTTAATGACTATTGTGTACAATGTTGAAGCGCAAATGGCTGTGAGCAGGAAAAATCAGCATTTAATTGCATTGAATAACATGGATAAAAATCCCTCTATGGTTTTTTATTTGCATCTGTCAATTGCATTCGTTTGGGAGTTATGTGATAAGCGATCATGAGACTTCTCCTAGTTGACTACATGGGGGAGCTATGGCGAAGTGATTAAAATTTTACCTGAGGTGAGGATAGGCTGAGCGATAACGCCTACAGCGATAATTTATGGAGTATATTTTCAATGACAGCGTTATCTTCAAAGAAAATGAAGGGTTACGTTATAAAAACCAAAGCCACGCTGCTATTAAGCTGTCTGTATTGCAATCAGGTCTGTTGGCAGAAATCATCAAAGCGCAGAGTGAGCCCATTCATCGCGATGTTCTGCTGGATAGAGTCTGGGAGAGGAATAGCTACCCTCCATCGAATAGCAGTCTAAATCATAATGTTGCCTTCTTAAGGAAGTCGTTAAAGGAACTTGGAATTAATGATGCTATTATTG
>NZ_JAELTL010000179.1:0-560 GCF_016428815.1 Serratia sp. ASV30
CCGCAGCACCCGCGGCTGCCGAGTTGCCACTCACTTGTGCCGCTATCGCCCCCCACACCGCATGGGCAAGCGCGTTGGCCGTTTCATTCGTACCGGTATACTTCTTGATTTGCTCGGCCGCGTACGGGCTCAAACCACCAGCAAGCGCCTGGGAGATATTTCCCCCTGCCAACCCCTGCAACGCAGCCGTCACCGCCTGCGCCGCTTTCTGCAAGTCACTGCCCGTACCATACTGCTTCATGGCCTCTTTATACGCTGCAGTGTCTTTCAGGATGCTGACGTACTGGTCAATCTCTTCCTGCTTGGCATTTTTTCCCGGTTCCGGCGGCAGTTTGCCATCTTTCGCCAGATCGGCTTTCGCCGCATTCAGCCCGTTTATCTCACCCTGCGTGCGGATGATATCCGCTGCCTGCCCGCCGATCTCGCCAATCAACTGCGCCTGTTTCAACCGGTTCTGCTCTTTCTCCTTGTCGAAGATCGGCGCAATGCTGCCGTTGGCATTCTCCGTATCCCGGCTCAGGTCGGCGACATTTTGTTGCTGGTTGTCCTTGTCACGAACA
>NZ_JAELTL010000017.1:0-94600 GCF_016428815.1 Serratia sp. ASV30
CCCCCCCCCCCCCCCCCCCCCCCCCCCCCCCCCCCCCCCCCCCCCCCCCCCCCCCCCCCCCCCTCTCACGCTCCGCCGACCACCGAGATCTACACCCAGTTGGCATCGTCGGCAGCGTCAGATGTGTATAAGAGACAGCTTATATACTCTTTGCGCCTTACCGCTTTTTTGCTTGTTGTCGCCTTTATTTTTAATTGGCATTTTACCACAGTGTTGGATCAGCATGGCTATGGCACCTGTTGGAAAAGAAGCTTGTACTCAGAGACACTCTATATCAAAGATGCCGAGGAATGTAAAAAAAGAGGTACAGAGGTACTTAGAAAACCAAGATCAGCTTACTAAAAAATATGCAAATTGTGCAGGTGGCAGTAGGGTCTTGATCATAGGAATAAAATAGATTTTTTGTCTCTTAGGTCTACTGCGAATATAGTGGGTGATGTAATAAATGTGGTGAGTAAGCAATCAATAATTAATTGATTTATAATAAAATATGAAAAAATCAAAAAGGAAAAATACGATAAAGGCCACAATGCAAGAAAGACTAAGTGCATTATTAGTTTTGTTCATCGGTGTTATGGGTATTCTATTGATTTTCCCGCTGGTAGGTAACTACATGGTTAGCTTTAGTTTTCCCTCAGTCGTGTCGTTCAATAGACTCGGCACTTATATTATCTCTGCGTGGCCAGTCAGTGTCTTGCTTATCATTATAGGAGGGTATTCTTTTTTTACTGGTGATAAGGATTTCATTAGATTTAAAATGATAACGATATGGTCTTGTCGAATCACCATGCTTGGTATGATTGTTGCGACTCTATTTAATTGGCATTTTACCACCGCATTGGATCAACATGGTTATGGTATCTGTTGGAAAAAAAGTATATATGGGGAGACACTCTATATCAAAGATGTCAGCGAATGTAAAAAAAGAGGAACCCAAGTGCTTAAAAGACCCAGAGCAGTTTATAGACGTTAGGGCCTCTTGGTAAAAGAGACCCAGCTAGTCGTTAATAAACTCTGTCGTCCCATACGCTATAACCTGATGTGCCAGCGATATGGTGCTGGAAAATAATATCTTTATAACGTACAGAGATAATTTCTTCGGGTTGTGCACTAGAATGCGTTAAGCAGTGGGGATAGTTTATGTTGAAATCTACGATGGTCGCCTCTCTGAGTTCGATCGTGTAGTACAACTCTTGAGCACCATTTTGCGATGTGCGGTAAAAATCAAACTTAAGGTTCAGCAACTCGTTATTAGAAATAGCCAGCAAAAACAAAGGGGATGATTTATCCTGAGGCTTAACAAAAATCACTGGGTTATGCATCACATTTTCGCCCCGGCTGATGTTATGCGCGAGCTTAAGAACCAGTATCTGGTTTTCGTGGCCTAACTGGTGCTTGTTGCCGATTGAATCCGCTGTAGAACACCCTGCCGATATCAACCCTTGCTGTTTTCCGTTAATCGCCACGTAAATATTGTTTGCCATCATAAACTCCTTGTAATGTAATTGACTGAGATCGGTTAAAAAGAACTCCAAACCATTCTGTATCAAATTAAGCTTAATTAACATGGTTTTTTGCGCATAGACTTGATTTTTTAACTCAGAATATAAGCTTTATCAATAAATAAAAATGATTTATCAAGTGCATTGTATGCATATGCACGTGTCTCGAAATGGGTATTAATGAAAATGAGAGTGTTTTATATGTCCTTAGCGGGGGCGCCTTCCTACTTAATGCAATCGTGGCTTATCTTCTTCACTAAACGATCCGCGTTAGTGAAGAAACGGATGCAATCACACGCTTGACCATTGATTTTCCCGTCAGTTGGCACCATGTTAGATAGAAGTTTATCTTTGTCTGGCCTGATGTGCGCATCGGGTCCACCACCCTAATCAGGACTTCCTCTATGACCAATGCGTTGCTGACACCGTTTGCCTTACCGCCGTTTTCTGCCATTCGCCCTGAAGATATCGTCCCCGCGGTGACATCCGCACTGGCCGACTGCCGTGCTGCGGTTGAGCGCGTCGTGGCACAACCGGGGCCGTTTACCTGGGAAAATCTATGTCAGCCGCTGGCCGAATCTGACGATCGCCTGTCACGCATCTGGTCACCTATTGGCCACCTAAACTCGGTAAAAAACAGCCCGGAACTGCGCGAAGCTTACGAACAGGCGCTGCCGCTGCTTTCCGAATACGGTACTTGGGTGGGTCAGCATGAAGGGCTGTACCAGGCCTATCGTAATCTGAAAGAGGGCGAAGGCTTTGCCAAACTGACTGCGCCACAGCGCAAGTCGGTAGAAAACGCGCTGCGTGATTTTGAGCTGTCGGGCATTGGCCTGCCAAAGGAAAAACAAAAGCGTTACGGCGAGATAGTGGCGCGTCTATCCGAACTGGGTTCGACCTACAGCAACAATGTGCTCGATGCCACCATGGGTTGGAGCAAATTGATCACCGATGTGAATGAGCTGAGCGGCCTACCGGAAAGCGCACTGGCCCAAGCCCAGGCGATGGCACAGGCTAAGGAGCAGGAAGGCTGGTTGCTGACGCTGGACATGCCGAGCTATTTGCCGGTGATGACCTATGCCGATAACCAGGCGTTGCGTGAAGAGATGTATCGTGCCTTCACCACCCGCGCCTCCGATCAGGGACCAAATGCCGGTAAGTGGGATAACAGCGAAGTGATGGCGGAAACGCTAGCTCTGCGCCACGAACTGGCACAGCTGCTGGGTTTTGCCAGCTATGCGGATAAATCACTGGCGACCAAGATGGCAGAAAGCCCGGAGCAGGTGCTCGGTTTCCTGAGCGATCTGGCCAAGCGCGCTCGCCCTCAGGCAGAACAGGAACTGGCACAGCTACGTGCCTTTGCCAAGCAGCACTATGGTGTGGATGAGCTAGAGGCTTGGGATATCAGTTATTACGGAGAAAAACAGAAGCAACATCTGTTCTCCATCAGTGATGAGCAACTGCGCCCATACTTCCCGGAACAGCGCGTGCTGGAAGGGCTGTTCGAAGTGGTTAACCGTATTTACGGCATCACCGCCAAAGAGCGTCAGGGTGTCGATACCTGGCATCCGGAGGTGCGTTTCTTCGATCTGTTCGATGCCAAAGGTGAACTGCGTGGCAGCTTCTATCTGGACTTGTATGCCCGCGAGAACAAGCGCGGTGGTGCATGGATGGATGATTGCGTCGGCAGCCTGCGCAAAGCCAATGGCGAATTGCAAAAGCCGGTGGCTTATCTGACCTGTAACTTTAACCGCCCGCTGGGCGACCAGCCGGCGCTGTTTACTCATAACGAAGTCACCACGCTGTTCCATGAGTTTGGCCACGGTCTGCACCATATGCTGACGCAGATCGATACCGCCGGGGTTTCTGGTATCAACGGTGTGCCTTGGGATGCGGTAGAGCTGCCAAGCCAGTTTATGGAAAACTGGTGCTGGGAGCCGGAGGCGTTGGCATTTATCTCTGGTCACTTCCAGACTGGCGAACCACTGCCGAAAGCCCTGCTGGACAAAATGCTGGAAGCGAAAAACTATCAGGCAGCGCTGTTTATCCTGCGTCAGCTGGAGTTTGGCCTGTTCGATTTCCGTATGCACGCCGAATACAGCCCGGAAAAAGGGGCGCAGATCCTGCCAACCCTGGCCGAAGTGAAGAAAATGGTGGCGGTGGTGCCTTCACCAAGCTGGGGCCGTTTCCCACACGCATTCAGCCATATCTTTGCTGGTGGCTATGCGGCGGGTTACTACAGCTACCTGTGGGCGGAAGTGTTGTCGGCAGATGCCTACTCGCGCTTTGAAGACGAAGGGATTTTCAACGCTGAAACCGGTCAATCCTTCCTCGATAACATCCTGTCACGCGGGGGTTCCGAAGAGCCGATGGAATTGTTCAAACGCTTCCGTGGCCGTGAACCGAAGCTGGATGCTATGCTGCGCCATTACGGTATTAAAGGGTAACCCGCCAAGTGAGCGTGTTTTTATTGTGTGAAGCAGGCGCCGATCCCGGCGCCTTGTCTATTTTGGCCGATCGTTGGCAGCTAACCAGCGACGAAGATGCGACGATGGCGCTGGTGCTGACGCCAGAACGGTTGGAGCTGCGCAAGCGCGACGAGCCAAAGCTTGGCGCTATCTACGTCGATTTTATCGCTGGCCCGATGGCCCATCGGCGGCGTTTCGGCGGCGGCCGTGGCGAAGCTGTGGCCAAAGCGGTAGGTATCAAAGGCAGCTATGTGCCTAGCGTGGTGGATGCCACTGCCGGGTTAGGGCGTGACGCGTTTGTTTTGGCATCGCTGGGTTGCCAGGTTCGCATGTTGGAGCGTGATCCAGTCGTTGCTGCGTTGCTGGAAGACGGACTGCATCGGGGCTATCAGGACGCGGAGATCGGCCCTTGGCTACGTGAACGCATGACGTTGCTTCATGCCTCCAGCCTGACGGCGCTGAGCGATCTCGATCCACGCCCGGAAGTGGTGTATCTCGACCCAATGTATCCGCATAAGCAGAAGAGCGCATTGGTGAAAAAAGAGATGCGGGTATTTCAGTCGCTGGTGGGCAGTGATGATGATGCCGACGGCTTGCTGGAGCCAGCCCGCAGGCTGGCCACCAAAAGGGTCGTGGTGAAACGACCGGATTATGCCCCTCCGCTGGCCGACGTTCCTGCTCATGCAGCCACGACCACCAAGAATCACCGTTTCGATATTTATATGCCTTTGTAAGATAAACGTTTTTACCCTCACCCTAACCCTCTCCCAAAAGGAGAGGGGACCGAATGTGCCACAGCTTGGCTTGTTCGTTCGACCTTTGCAACTGTCATTGCTTAACTCATTCCCATCACTGTTGCAGCTCCCTCTCCCTGCGGGAGAGGGTTGGGGTGAGGGGGAATTCATAGACCCTCCTCACATTTCCCATGCTCATTCTGCAATGTCACTGGTAACGCTGAGATGTGCGTCGCATAATCCTGTTTAATTACAATCAACTATAATGAAACAACATGATGAAAAAGACGCTGCTTTCCCTGCTGCTTTGCTTGAGTACCTCTGCCATGGCCGCTGAACCGGTAAATATCACCATTCTGGGCACCTCCGATCTGCATGGCACCTTCGTGCCTTGGGATTACTCTACCGACACCGAGAACCTGGCGGGCAGCCTCAGCCAGATTGCCACCCAGGTGCATAAAGTCCGTGCCCAGCAGCCGAACGTGATCCTGGTAGACGCCGGGGATACCATTCAGGGCAACTTTGTTGAAACCTTCAAGAATGACAAAACCAGCCCGATGATCCTCGGCTTTAACGCGTTGGACTACGACGTATGGGTGATGGGTAACCACGAGTTCGATTTTGGCCTGAAGGCACTGGCAACCCCACTCAGCCAGTTCAAAGGCACCGCGCTGGCGGGGAATATTCTCTGGGACAGCGGCAAGCCTTACCTGCCCGCCTATAAGATCGTTGAGCGCCAGGGGGTGAAGATTGGCATTATCGGTATGGATACGCCGATGACCGCCGAATTTGCCAAGGGCACCGATCGCATCGACGGCCTGACGTTTACCGATCCGGTGCAGGCGGTGAAAAAGGTGATCCAGCAGATCCACGGCCAGGTGGACGCCATCGTGCTGGTGGCCCATATGGGGGTCGATAATGAGAACCAGCGGCCGGGCACCGGCGTGGGCGATATCGCGCGGGCCAACCCAGAGTTGGCGGCGATCGTTGCCGGGCATATGCACGTCAAGGTGGATAAAGAGGTGATCAACGGTGTGATCGTCACCGAGCCGGACAAATACGGCCGTGCGCTGTCGCGCATCGATCTGCAATTTGAGCAGCAAAACGGCAAATACGTGCTGATCAATAAAGACAGCTACACCTACCCGATTAAAGGCATCAGTTCCGACAAAAAGCTCGAAGAGATCTACCAGCCGTTCCACACCATCCTGCGTGCCAACGCCAACCGGCCGATTGCGCAGCTGACTGGCCAGGATCTGGTGCCACCAGATGCGGTGAAAGGCATCCCGCAGGTACATATTCAGGATACCGGCATCAGCGCCCTGTATCAGGAAGCGGCCCGACACTACGCACCTAAGGCGCAGGTGATCGCGTTGCAGATTGATAACGACAGGCCGAAGCTGAACGTGGGCACCATCACCGCCAAGGATATCGCCTTCAACTATCAATATGCCGGTGGCGAAATCACCGTCTACCAACTGACCGGTAAAGAGCTGAAAAAGTACATGGAGTGGTCAGCGGACTACTTCAACCAGCAGCATGATGGCGATGTCACCTACAGCTTTAACCCACAGCGCCGATCGTCCAAATACTCAACCAATGACTTCTTTGATGGCGTGACCTATACCATCGATCTGCGTAAACCCGTTGGGCAGCGCATCACCGAGTTGAAATTGAACGACGGTACTCCAGTGACCGACAGCACGCCGATCCAGTTGGGGATGAACAGCTATCGCATGGGTCACCTGACGCAGAAAGGTGGCGTACTGGAGGGGATGCAGTTCCCGGTGCTGTCAGATACCAAAGCGGAGTTCGGCGAGGAGGCAGGGACTATCCGTAATCTCACTATTCGCTATCTGACCGAGGTGAAGAAGGGCGAATACCAGGGCAAAGTGATGCACCGCTGGAAGCTGGTGGGGCTGGAAGGGTATGAACGTGAGCGCAAGATTGTGGACAAGTTGCTCAATGACGGCAAAATCAGCGTGCCAACCACCGATGATGGGCGCTATACCAACGTGGCCTCCATCAACGTCAAAGAACTGCTATTTAGCGATCCGCAAATGATGAAGCAACAGGTTGCGGCGCTGCAAAAACAGGCGCAAGAGGCAACCGATCCGGTCATCAAACAGCGGCTGAACGATCGGTTGGTGATTATCGAAGCCATTAATTGAGGCTAAGCCACTGCCAACCTGATAAAAAAATGCCGGCATATTCGCCGGCATTTCTCATTCAAGGGTAAGGTTAGAGCACGCCTTGAGCCAGCATCGCATCGGCAATCTTAACGAACCCGGCAATGTTGGCGCCGTGAACATAATGCGTTTGCTTGCCTTCGCCGCCGTACTCGACGCAGGACTGATGGATATCCGCCATGATGTGACGTAAACGGATATCGACCTTCTCTGCCCGCCAGTTAAGGCGCGCGGCGTTTTGCGCCATCTCCAGCCCGGAAGTGGCAACACCACCGGCGTTGGCGGCTTTGCCCGGTGCGAACAGTACGCCCGCTTCCAGGAAGGCATCGGTAGCCTGGATGGTGGTTGGCATATTAGCGCCTTCTGCCACGGCTTTGACCCCGTTGCGGATCAGCACCTGTGCGGCTTCCAGATCCAGCTCGTTCTGGGTGGCACAAGGCAGGGCGATATCCACCGGCACGTTCCACGGGCTTTCACCGGCCAGATAGGTCAGGCCACGCTCGCGGGCGTAATCGGCAACCCGGCCATAGCGCTGGTTTTTGATTTCGGCCAGATGTGCCAGTTTTTCAGTGGTGAAGCCCGCTTCATCCACTACGGTACCGCCGGAATCGGAAACGGTGATCACCCGTGCATCCAGCTCCAACGCTTTCTCAATAGTGTATTGCGCCACGTTACCGGAGCCGGAAACTGCGACACGCATCCCTTCAAAGCCCAGGCCATGGCGCTGCAGCATTGAATCGGTGAAGTACACCAGGCCGTAACCGGTAGCTTCCGGGCGGATCAGGCTGCCGCCGAACGACAGGCCTTTGCCGGTGAATACGCAACTGGTGTTGTTGGACAGTTTTTTCATCATGCCGGCCATAAAGCCCACTTCGCGGCCACCTACGCCGATATCCCCGGCTGGTACGTCGGTATCTGGGCCCAGGTGACGATAAAGCTCGGTCATCAGCGATTGGCAGAAGCGCATGATTTCGCCCTGGCTTTTGCCTTTGGGATCAAAGTCTGCCCCCCCCTTGCCGCCGCCCATAGGCAGCGTGGTCAGGGCATTCTTGAAGGTCTGTTCAAAACCGAGGAACTTCAGAATGGAGGTGTTAACCGAAGGATGGAAACGCATCCCCCCTTTGTATGGCCCAATGGCGGAGTTGAACTGGATGCGGTAGGCGCGGTTTACCTGAACTTTGCCCTGATCGTCGATCCAGCTGACGCGAAACTGAATGATACGCTCAGGCTCTACCAGGCGCTCTAACAGGGCGTGGTCACGATAATGGGGGTTACGCTCGATGAATGGCCACAGAGAGGTAAAGACTTCACGCACTGCCTGCAGATATTCCGGTTGATGCGAGTTATGACGTTGTAAGGATTTTAGAAAGGATTCTAGCGATACAGCCTGTTCCATGGATAGCTCCTGTTTAGCATATTGGTTCCCCTGTTTTTATGATGTGTCTCACAGTTGGGGAGGATGTTGTGTCTACCTCGACTATATCACTGTGGGGTGGCTGATTAACAAGCAATAAATAACAGGAAACCATGAAAAACGCCCGCGCAGGGCGGGCGTTGGTCAAACAGGTTAGCGAATACTTACTTTTCTTCGTCGCGCAGCGGCACAATCAGCATATCGATGTGTACCGTATTGATTAACTGGCGCGCAGAGGACATCAATTTGCTCCAGAAATCCTGGTGATGTCCACACAACACCAGATCCATATCGTATTTTTTAATCGCATCAACCAGCACCTGCGCCAGATCGCCGCTGCCGCTCAGGGTTTCGGTGATAGGATAGCCCGCATTTTGCGACAGCTCGGTTAACGCATGGTGGGTTTCTTCAGAAATACGCTTTTGCATATCGCCAAGATTGACGTCGATCAGGCCGGTATACAGATCGGAATAGTTTACATCAACGTGGATCAGAGAGACTTTGGCATTGTACGGCCGCGCCATTGATACCGCTTTCTCGACCAGGATTTTACTTTCCGGTGATAGGTCAACCGCAATCAGTATGTGTTTGTAAGCCATGAGAATACTCCTTCCATATAATGCCGATTAAAGGGGGCAGGCATTCAGTGTTCCAGCTTGGCGCTTTCGCCTTACCTGCATAGTACCATCCAGATAACACAATGATATGTTGGGGCGATCACACTGCACCGCATCAATCACCCTTGTTTATACGTTTACCCCACCCGTTTTACACCGCCGGGGCAAAAAATCCTATGGCTTATACGGCTATCCGCCGTTTGACCGATTGAATTATAAGCATTGTTGCTCAAAGTATAGCTTATGACGGTTATCCGAGCGGAGAGCGGGTAGATGAAGAATTTGGCCCTGACTGTAAATTTTATACGCCACCGGGATCTGTTTGCGTTTCATTATTCTACACTAGTGAATGTGGGCCCCACTTATTTCCTCTGATCGTTGCAAGGCTGGTTTATCAAGCGGTCAGAGGTTGTGGGTATCTTCGGGTCCGTAGGGTGCTAGGGGGATGGGAGCCAAGGCTCCGGCAGCATAAGGTATGAAGTAGGGACGTTGGCCCGGCGGGTGTCCGGGATAACAACGCCTTGAGGGGGCTATCATGATTAGTACCGTCGCGCTGTTTTGGGCATTGTGTGTGGTCTGTGTGATTAACATGGCCCGGTATTTTTCTTCTCTGCGTGCGCTGCTATTTGTTTTACGCGGCTGCGACCCGTTACTTTACCAATACGTCGATGGCGGGGGGTTCTTTACTTCGCACGGCCAGCCGAGCAAGCAGATACGGCTGGTGCGCTATATCTTTACGCAACGCTATATGGAGCACCACGACCCGGAATTCATTCGCCGCTGTCAGCGTGTCCGCAGCCAGTTTGTACTGACGTCTTCGTTATGTGGGCTCGTGGTGATCAGCCTGGTGGCGATGGCGATCTGGTATTAGGCGGGCGATAGCAAGGCAAAAAAATGGCGGCCACTTTGGCCGCCATTGTTGTGATGGGCAATCGTCAGATCACTTTCAGCGCCAGCCAGTATAGGCCACCGGAAAGCAGAATCGAGACTGGCAGGGTCAGTACCCAGGCCAACAGGATGTTCTTGACGGTTTTGCTCTGCACGCCACCACCGTCCACGATCATCGTCCCGGCGACCGCCGAAGAGAGTACGTGAGTAGTGGAAACCGGCATACCGGTATAGCTGGCCACGCCAATCGACAGGGCGGCGGTCATCTGTGCAGATACCCCCTGAGCGTAGGTCATGCCTTTCTTACCGATTTTCTCACCGATAGTGGTAGCAACGCGTCGCCAACCTACCATGGTACCGAGGGACAGTGCCAAGGCTACCGCGACGATAATCCAGGTTGGTGCATATTCAACGGTTTCCAACAGATCGGAGCGCAGATTCTTCAGGAAGCGTTGATCGTCCACTGAGGTTTCTGGCAGCTTGGCAACCTTGTCTGCGGTTTCCGTTACGCACATCAGCAGGCGGCGCAGTTGGCTGCGCTGGTCAACCGTCAGTTGATCGTAACTTTGCAGGTTGTTCAGCAGGCCCAGAGAGCGATCTACGGCGATCAGGGCACGTGAACTGTCGCAGTGGAACTCAACCGGTTGATCAGGCTTTGGAACCACGTCTTGAGGCGCAGGAACCAGCGGCGTCTGCGTGGCCACATGTGCCAGAGAGTCGCCATGCTGTTGGTAGAATTGCTGCAGGTGGCTTACGGCATCACGAGTACGGGTAATGTCGTAACCGGTCGCACTCATATTGAGCACGAAGCCCGCAGGGGCAACACCGATCAGCACCAGCATAATCAGACCGATACCTTTCTGACCGTCGTTCGCGCCGTGTGAGAAGCTCACGCCGATAGCTGACAAGATCAGAGCGATACGCGTCCAGAACGGTGGCTTACGTTTGCCATCGACCTTCTCACGTTCCGCCGGAGTCATATGAATGCGCTGACGTTTTTTGGTATTGCTCCAGTAACGGCGCAGCACAAACACCATCAGCCCGGCAATCATCATCCCGACCAGCGGGGAGAAGATGAGTGACAGGAAGATGCTGATCATTTTTGGCACGTTCAACGCGTCGACCACCGAGGTGTTGGTCACCAACGCATTGGTCAAGCCGACGCCGATAATGGCACCAATCAGGGTATGGGAGCTGGAGGCCGGTAGCCCGAAATACCAAGTACCGAGGTTCCAGATAATTGCCGCCAACAGCATGGAAAAGACCATGGCTAACCCGTGTGCTGAACTGACGTTCAACAACAGATCGGTTGGTAGCAGGTGAACAATGGCGTAGGCAACACTCAAACCGCCGAGCATCACGCCAAGAAAGTTGAACAGGCCAGCCATAACGACCGCAATCTGCGAGCGCATAGCACGGGTGTAAATTACAGTAGCGACCGCATTGGCCGTATCATGGAAGCCGTTAATGGCCTCATAGAACAGCACGAACAACAATGCGAGGACTAACATCAGGCCGGTATGGAAATCCAGGCCAGTGAACAAATGCAGCATAAGCGTTACGCCAGGTTTGTGGACATGAACGCCGCGCATTATCGGCGACAACCGGTGTCGGGGAAAAGGAAAATATGACGTTTTTTGAATTTACCTGTTGCCGCGGGCGTTGCGTCACGGCTGAATCGATGCAATTTCAGCATGTTACTGCCGTTTACGCACGTTAACATTTTCTTACGTTGGCGTTCCCCACCGATGTCTTTACAATCCCTCACCGCGGATTTAGCGGCATACAGGCAGTGAAATGGCGTAAAATACGCTCTTGTTGCCGTGATTGTTGTGGTTATTGCAAAGAGAGGTCTGGGTGGAACAGTTTGATGTTGTCGTTATTGGTGCGGGTGCCGCAGGGATGTTTTGTGCTGCGCAGGCAGGGCAACTGGGTTGCCGGGTGCTATTACTCGACAATGGCAAAAAACCGGGCCGCAAGATCCTGATGTCTGGCGGCGGGCGCTGTAACTTCACCAACATGTCCGTTGAACCGGCGGCCTACCTCTCGAATAATCCCCATTTCTGCAAATCTGCATTGGCACGCTATACCCAATGGGATTTTATCGATCTGATTAACCGCTACGGCATCGCCTATCACGAAAAAACCTTGGGGCAGCTGTTTTGTGATGACTCTGCGCAACAGGTCGTCGATCTGTTGGTGCAAGAGTGCGAACTGGGTCAGGTGGTAACGCGCCTGCGCAGCGAGGTTCTGAGCGTTGAAAAAACCGACCAGGGCTTCGAATTGACGCTTAATGGAGAGTGTGTGAGTGCTCGCTCACTTGTGGTGGCGAGCGGCGGGCTTTCCATGCCGGGCTTAGGCGCCACTCCCTTTGGCTATAAGCTGGCGGAACAGTTTGGTCTGAAAGTGTTACCGACCCGGGCCGGTTTGGTGCCCTTTACGCTGCATAAGCCGCTGTTGGAGCAATCCCAGGCGCTGTCTGGCGTTTCGGTTCCCGCAGTGGTCACGGCGGAAGATGGCACCAGCTTTCGTGAAAGCATCCTGTTTACGCATCGGGGGCTTTCTGGTCCGGCTATCCTGCAGATCTCCAGCTACTGGCAGCCTGGTGAGTTTGTGAGCATTAACTTACTCCCTACGCTAGACCTGGTGGGCTTTCTTAACGAACAGCGCCAGGCACATCCTAACCAGAGCCTGAAAAATACCCTGGCTTTGCACTTGCCGAAGCGCCTGGTGGAATTGCTGCAAGAGTTGGGACAACTGCCGGAAGCGACGCTAAAGCAGCTCAATCCAACGCAGCAGGCGGCGTTGGTTGATAGTTTGCAAAACTGGCGTGTACAACCCAATGGCACTGAGGGTTACCGTACTGCGGAAGTGACCCTGGGCGGTGTGGACACCAATGAGCTTTCTTCCAAAACCATGGAGGCGAGTAAGGTACCGGGCCTGTACTTTATCGGTGAGGTGGTGGACGTGACAGGCTGGCTGGGGGGGTATAACTTCCAGTGGGCCTGGAGTTCGGCGTGGGCTTGTGCACAGGCTTTGGCTGCGCAGAAATCTTAAAGAGATGGCAGGCATTTCTGAAAACGGCTCGCCATGAAGAGGCGCGGTATTCTGCGCCAATTCAGATAATCAATCGTTTAATTTAAGAACTTTAGAGATAGGAACATCGGACGTAATTCAGAATAATGGGCTCGGCTCGTGCGTTGAGGCAAGCGCACTCTTATTCAAATAATAACAAGGAAAGTTCTGCTGATGAAAATCAAATGCGGTTTAGCATTACTGGCTTCTCTGGTGTTGGTTTCCGGCTGTAGCCAAAAGATTTCCTCTTCACGTGCGGTGGCTGAATCCGCCTCAGCTCCGGCTCCTGTAGCTCAGGAAAATAAACTGGGAACGGCATGGGGTGAGGATGTTTACTCTAAAGTGACCACCGTTGACGCGAAGCGTATGCATTCCTCTCCAGACAGTGTCGCCAAAGTGTTGTACAGCGCGGCAGCGTCCAGTAATGGGCAGTACACCAATGAGATCGTGTTGTCTTCCGTCAGAATGCGGGTGCAGACCGAAAATAATCGGGATTTCGCGCTCAATCGCTATAAAAATGGCGAGTTTTCATTCTCTGCCAATGATGGCGAGCGCTACCAACTGTTCTTCTATAACACCAGCCCAAACAAAACCTATGAGGTGGTAACCGCTGTTGACGGCCTGGACGTGATTTCTGGCCGCAGTGGCTCACTGCGCAATTCCGGCTATCTGGTTTCACCAAAAGGAACTCTGGTGATTGAGGGCTTCCGTAAAAGTGACTCGTCCGTTGCCGCATTCCGTTTTGCAAAACCGGATGACTCCTACGCTGCGAGTTCACTGGCGGGCGAAAAAGAGAATACCGGCGTGATTGGCGTGGCGGTTTATGAAATGGCAATGCCGGGCCTGCCTGATTGCCAACCGCAGGCGTTTCCTGGGGATGCTAAATACGCCCCCGCTCCCTGCAAGAAACCGTAATTGCGTGAACATGGCCTCAAAATCTGAGGCCATGTTCAGGCTTCGGGCCTGTTTCCAGCTTCCTCAGATACCCTAGACACCCCGGCATCTCCTGACCCCCGCAACTGCTATCGTCTCATCGCAGGGTGAACGTTTACCTTTCGGCCAGCAAGACCTTGCTCTTGGCCATTTTCGAGATAATAAATGGTGTGTGAGAATAATCTGGTTGGTAATAACTTTACGTTTACAACTATCGTGTTTTTTCAGAATATCCTTCTGCTTTTTGCGATCGCGTTTTTCTATTGTTTTTAACGGAAAACTTACAGCAAAATTTGGTTTTTTTTACCCAATTTAGGTTAGAGATAGATAGAGACCACAGTAGGAATTTTATCTTTTTTTAAGTAAAAAAGGTGGTTTCATAGAAATTGTGCGAATTATCCTAGTCATTGGTGGGATATAAAAATTTGGCGATCTTTACGCAATGTGACCTATATCAATAAACCATGGCTGGAAAAACCTATCTTGTATAGGGCCAGCTTGGTTAGGGGCGCTTGTGGTTTGTTGTGAGTCGTTAATACATGTTAACGTGCTGATTATTAATCATATCTAGGCAAGGCAATCAGTCTTAGAGGAAAGTGGTTATGCCATGGAGTCATGAAATTCAACAGGCAATTACCTTGTTACAGGCATGCCAACATCGCCATTCGGACAGCCTGCCCTGTCCGGCCAGGGGGGATGAACCTGGCGCAGTAGGTACTTGCGCAGAAAAAATCATGCCGTCGATTATCCTGCTTAATGCGTTTGCGGATGTACTGCCGCAGCATCAGGAATTACATCGTCTTGGTATGGTGCTGGAGGCCCAAGGCCTGATCAAGAAATTGACTCAAGGGGAGAGCTACAGTCAAAGTGCACTGGCGTATTTACGTGCGCAAATCGAACCCTGACAGTTCCATCAGTACCCCTCTATTTTAGCGAGGGGTTGCTTTTTGGTGCGTACGGTACCGGCTCATTATTAACGAGCTATTTATTTCACCGTATTTTGAACTTATGCAGTCATTGACGTGTTGGATAAGGGGGGCGGGCCAATATAGGGTGGAACGCCCGGGTGTTTTATCGATATAATTCTATTTTCGCCGGAAGTTTTATTAATTGCTTCTACACATATACCTATTGTCGTGCTGTTGGGGCGGGGTAAACTAATACTACATTATTAATAATGTGCCAACAGTGACCTCGACTCCTTTCGGCTCTGCAACATTTTGTTCAGCTTGGTTCTATACTGCATCAACCGTTCTTAACATGTGTTGAGCTGGCCAGTTCACAGACCGATTAACAGCTTGCCTGAATGTTTTTACTGGCAGAAAATACCCTCATGGATTTCAGCTGGCTGCCAGCAGTTAGCCGCTGAAAGAGGAGAGTCGCGTAACAGGCCGGAGTGAGCATGAAGGGCAGTAATGAGTTACTGGTATTGGAAGGCATCCATTATCAAATTGACGAGCAGGTTATTCTGGATGCCGTTTCTTTCACCCTGAAGCCGGGCGAATTTAAGTTGATCACTGGGCCTTCGGGATGTGGCAAGAGTACTTTGTTGAAGATCGTTTCCTCATTGCTTAGCCCAACTCGTGGCAACATCACCTTCAACGGTCAAAATATTGATGACGTTGCTCCAGAAGAGTACCGCAAACAGGTTTCTTACTGCTTCCAAACGCCAGCTCTGTTTGGTGACACCGTCTACGATAACCTCGCATTACCCTATCAAATTCGCAAACTGAAACCCGATGAGAAGAAAATGTGTCAGGATCTGGCACAGTTGGCCTTGCCTGATAGCATGTTGAAAAAAGGAATCAACGAGCTCTCCGGCGGTGAGAAACAACGTATTTCTCTGATCCGGAATCTGCAATTTATGCCAAAGGTACTGCTGCTTGATGAGGTCACCAGTGCTCTGGATGAAGACAACAAACGTAACGTCAACGAGTTGATCCACCACCTGGTGGCCGAGCAAGGCCTGGGGGTACTATGGGTTACACACGATAAGGATGAAATCGCGCATGCGGACGAGGTGATCACCCTGCCGGTGAACCGCGTCAATAGCCAGGAGAAAGCTCATGAACCAGCATAATATCACCAACGAGTCATTAGGCCTGTCAATGCTCCTGGTGATTATCGCCATTCTGATCAGTCACAAAGAGAAACTGGCGCTGGAAAAAGACATTATCTGGAGCATTTGCCGTGCGGTGGTACAGTTGGTTATCGTCGGCTACGTATTGAAATATATCTTTGATTTGGATAATGGAATATTAACGGTGTTGATGGTGCTGTTTATCTGCTTCAATGCAGCATATAACGCGAAAAAGCGCAGTAAATATATCGATAACGCGTTTACTATTTCGTTTATTGCCATTACTGCAGGAGCGACGTTGACGCTGGTAGTGCTGGTACTGAGCGGTTCGATTGCCTTCACGCCAATGCAGGTGATCCCCATTTCCGGCATGATTGCTGGCAATGCGATGGTGGCGGTGGGTCTGTGCTACAACAACCTTGGGCAACGTTTTAAAGACCAACAGCAGAAGATCCAGGAGATGCTCAGTCTGGGAGCTTCCCCCAAATTCGCTTCTGCGGCTCTGATCCGTGACAGTATTCGTGCATCGCTGATCCCGACGATAGACTCCGCTAAAACCGTTGGGCTGGTAAGCCTGCCAGGAATGATGTCCGGTTTGATCTTCGCCGGTATCGATCCGGTAAAAGCCATCAAGTATCAGATTATGGTGACATTTATGCTGCTTTCTACCGCCAGCCTGTCAACCATCATCGCCTGCTATCTGGCTTACCGGAAGTTTTACAACCAGCGTGAGCAACTGGTGGTTCGCACGCTCAAATAGGCACTTTTCGCCCTACGCAGTATGTGTAAAGCGAGACTCCCTGTGCCTACTGGCAGCTTGTGCACTTATCCTTGCAGTAATGCAATACTGTGGCGGATCTCGCGTTCGATATCGCCCTCTGTCCAGGTTGTTAGCTGTGAAGAGAACGGCTCGAAGGCATAGATCCCCCGGTAGCCCAAACGTTCCAGGTTCTGTACCTGGGCTACGCTTGCCAACCGATCTTTATTGCTCAGCATAATACGCTCTTCATCGCTCAATGCGGCTTTGATGAGCGGATCCTCAACGCCAGAGAGATGTACCAAACCAATCTGCTCAACTCGAATCTGAGCATCAAACTCTGGCTGTGCAACGTCGCTAAGATAGTGGTGGAAGGTATCCAGCACTATCTTATAAGGTGCGCCAGAATCACGAATGATTGCCTGTGCCAGCAAGGAAGAGCGTAGTGAACTTATGCCAAAACCCAATGGTTCTACGTAGCCCTCAACGCCGTACTGTTTGAACAATGGAGCGAGCAGCCGCAGTGCAGCGAGCGTATCTTCCCTCTTTTGTGATTCACTACGTTGGTCGCTCGCGTTGCAATGTGGGCACATCACCACCGCCTTGCTATGGATGGCTTTCGCTTGAGCCAGTAGTGTTTCGGCGTTTTTCAGCAACGCGGCTCGATCCTCTAGCAGATTGAACATGCCCAGCGCATTGATGGTGACGATCTCAATGCCTAACTCTTCGGCCAGCACGTTTAACTGCTCGTTGCTCAGGTTGTCGGTCACTTTGCCAACCGACATATCGTTGCGCAGTTCGACCTTGCTTAGCCCACATCTTTTCACCAGGCGGAAGAAGTTCTCCAGCGTAAGGTTGGGGGCAATCTTACGGTTTATACAAAAACGTGCTAACGCAATGGCCATGATGCATCACTCCTGGATTTGTTGGCGGCAGATTTTAGGCTTTACCATCTTCTACCGTGATGATTTCAGATAGCGGTTGGCGATAGCGCTTTGCCATCACGACGTCTTCCATTCTTTCCAGTGAAACGCCCTTGGTTTCTGGAATAAAGCGGGCAATAAACCAATAACTGAACAGGCAGCAGGCGGCAAAAACCCACATTGGGAACGCCCCGTGGAAGGTGGAGAACAGATAAGGTTGGTCATTGATCATCGGGAAGCTCTGGGCCACGACGAAGTTGGCCAGCCACATACAGCCAACGGCAATACTCATCCCCTGTGAACGCATGCGGTTGGGGAAGATTTCGGAGACCAGCACCCAGGCACCTACGCCCCATGACATGGCGTAGAACACCATAAAGAACAGCATGCCGAACAGCGCGAAGTAGCCGGTTGCCTGGGTATACAGGGCATAAGAGGTGATTAGCAGGCCAACGATGGTGCCGAGGGTACCCCAGCGCATCAGTGGGATACGGCCTATGCGATCCATCAGCATGGCGCCGATCACCGAGCCGACCAGCTGTAATACGCCGATCCAGATGGTCTGGAACAGGGCTTCTTGCGCGTTTTCGGTCACGGTTTTCAGCACTACCGGGGCGTAATACATCATGACGTTAACCCCCGTCACCTGTTGCAGCATGGCGATCATACAGCCGACAAACAGGATGAAGCGTACGCGTGCGTCGCCATAATTCAGCTTTTGTTTACGGTGCTGCTCGTCCTGGCGAAGCGACTCCTTTATTTCGTTTAAAACGCTTTTAGCATGCGCGGCATTTGAGACGCGGGTCAGCATGGCTAATGCCTGATCGTCGCGGCCCACCATTACGCTCCAGCGTGGCGATTCGGGGATGACAAAGACCAGTGCGGTGAATAGCAGGCAAGGGATAACCTCTGAGCCAATCATCCAGCGCCAACCCATCTCAATCAGCCAGGCTTCGCTGGCATAGCTGGCAATCTTGAAGTTAACGTAAAAAATCACGATCTGACCGAACACGATGGCGAACTGTTGCATGCTCAGCGCCCGGCCCCGCATATCCTTCGGTGAGACTTCTGACATGTACATAGGGGATACCGTTGCGGCCAGTCCGACGGCCAGACCCCCAATGATGCGATAGATAACAAACCAGGTGAAGGTGGTGGCCAAAGCAGCACCGACTGCAGAGACGGTAAACAGGAGGGCGGCGACCACCAGGGCCTTTTTACGTCCATAGCGCCCGGCCAGTGGCCCTGCGCCGAAGGCACCGACCACGCAGCCGATCACCACGTTGGACACGGCCCAGCCGGTTTCTGCCGGGCTGAGGTCAAAGTAGGCTTTAAGTGCTTCTATCGCGCCAGAAATTACGGCGGTGTCATAACCAAACAGAATGCCGCCGAGTGCAGCAATCCCGCAGATACGCAGAATATACCCAGTATTGTGTTTACGCTGATGTGACATATGTTGCTCCGATTTTTATCCTGGCTTCTGCCTACTTAACTGACTTGTAGGGGGTAGGGAGGCAGAAGGGTGAACCGTGCCTGTCATCAAGGCGGTGTTTTTCAGGGTGTCCTTTGGCAAACAAGAACATTTATTTCATATTTAGTGAATAATGAAATATTGATTTTTAGATCCAGTTCAAAAAATTGAGCATAAATAGGGCAAATGTTCTTCCCGATTTGCATGGCGGATTGGAAAATTGACTCGCCAGGGTGAGAAAGCGTATCTGTATAAAAACTAGGAATTACTGAGTAAAGCTACGCAGCTTGCGGATCGAGGATCGAGTCGTTCGCCACCGCCCACTCTGCCTATGGTCATGGCAAATTTGCGATCGGCGGCACTAAAAACAAATTTTCTAAAAACTTTTATTTGAAACTTTTTTTTCAATGGAATAGAGTTTGATTCATCTGGTCAGGATTTAATCTGCCTGTGGGCCGTACTCTTGCAGGTGGCACGATGAACGTCACGGTATGCGGCAATGCTGCAAGCCGTGGCGATAGCGGACTTAAAAGAGGGTGAAACATGAAAACCGTGGGTAACTTTATTGGTGGGCAGGTTTGCCTGAGCAGCAGTAACCAAACCGTCGACGTGCACAATCCGGCCAGCGGTCAGGTTGAACGCCGTGTGACGCAGAGCACCGCCGCCGAGGTGAAACAGGCTATTGATGTCGCCCATCAGGCATTTACCGACTGGGCGCGTACTACACCGCTACGCCGGGCGCGTATCATGTTTAATTTCAAAGCACTGCTAGAGCAGCATCGCGAAGAGTTGGCGCAACTGATTGTCAGTGAGCATGGCAAAGTCTATTCCGATGCGCTGGGTGAATTGACCCGTGGCATGGAAGTGGTGGAGTTTGCCTGTGGCATTCCACACTTGATCAAAGGCGAATTCTCACCGGACGTAGGCACCGGCGTGGACAGTTTTTCGCTGATGCAGCCGCTGGGCGTAGTGGCCGGGATCACACCGTTTAACTTCCCGGCCATGGTGCCGATGTGGATGTTCCCTATCGCGCTGGCCTGCGGCAATACCTTCGTTCTGAAGCCTCCGGCGTTGGTGCCTTCTGCCTCCGTGCGTCTGGCAGAACTACTGAAAGAGGCGGGCCTGCCAGATGGGGTATTCAACGTCGTGCATTGCGGCAATGAAGAAGCCTCGCAGCTGTGCACCGATCCACGCATTCAGGCGGTGAGCTTCGTTGGCTCCTCCACCGTTGCAGAACATATTTACACCACCGCCAGCGCGCACGGTAAACGTGTACAGGCCTTTGGGGCCGCCAAAAATCAGGCTATCGTTATGCCGGATGCGGATCTGGATGCCACGGTCAATGCGCTGATGGGAGGGGCATTTGGCTCGGCCGGTGAACGTTGCATGGCGTTGCCGGTGGCCGTTGTGGTTGGTGATAGCACCGCAGATAAACTGATTGCCAAACTCAAACCGCTGATCGCCCAACTGCGGGTTGGCCCCGGCATGCAGCAAGGCGGCGAGGAAAATGAAATGGGGCCGTTGGTCTCATCCGCCCATCAGAAAAAAGTGCTGGGATACATTGATATTGGCGTTAAAGAGGGCGCAACGCTGGTGGTCGATGGCCGCGATTATCAGGTGACGGGTTATCCGGAGGGTTACTACGTGGGTGGCACCCTGTTCGATAACGTACAGCCGGATATGCGTATCTACCGCGAGGAGATCTTCGGGCCGGTATTGGGCATTGTGCGTGTGGCCGATTACCAAACGGCCATCGATACGGTGAACAGCCACGAATTTGGTAACGGCAGCGCCATTTTTACCAATAATGGTCACTATGCTCGCCAGTTTGTGCATGAGGTTCAGGCAGGGATGGTGGGGGTTAACGTGCCGGTACCGGTGCCGATGGCTTTCCACAGCTTTGGTGGCTGGAAACGTTCAGTATTCGGTGCACTTAACGTACATGGCACGGACGGCGTGCGATTCTATACCCGCATGAAGACGGCCACCGCACGTTGGCCAACCGGCCAGCAAACGGTATCCGAATACAGTATGCCAACGCTGGGCTAAACCGCAGCCAGGCATGCCGAGGCCGTTATTCCACCGGGATAGCGGCCGCTGTCGCTGGTATCAATGCATTGCAGCCACACTCACAAGCACGGGATTTAAGGAGCATTGTCATGTCATCATTACTTGCGAAATGTCAGCAACCGGATGCGCAGGGGCGTATTCAGTCCGTCACCCCGGAAAATGCCGGTTGGCGTTTTGTCGGGTTTGAGGTCTATCGGTTAGCGGCCGGGCAGTCGTTGCGGTTGGAGAGTGGCGACAAGGAGCTTTGCCTGGTGCTGGTGGCAGGTATTGCCTCTGTGGCAACGCAACGAGCGGAGTATCCACATATTGGTAAGCGGATGAGCCCGTTTGAGCGCACGCCACCTTATTCCGTTTATGTTCCGCACCACGACCATGTTGAAGTTCGGGCAGAGACCGATCTTGAACTGGCGGTATGCAGCGCGCCGGGTAACGGGCACCTGCCTTCACGCTTGATCACCCCGGCAGACGTCGGCGTGGAGCGGCGGGGTAAAGGCCGTAACCAACGGCTGGTACACAATATTCTGCCGGATAGCCAACCGGCCGATAGCCTGCTGGTGGTTGAGGTCTATACCGACGAAGGCAATACCAGCTCCTACCCAAGCCATAAGCACGACCAGGAAAACGCGCCGGACGAAACCTACCTGGAAGAGACTTATTACCACCGTCTTAATCCTGAACAAGGGTTCTGCCTGCAACGCGTCTACACCGACGATCGTTCGCTGGATGAGTGTATGCCGGTCTATAACCGCGACGTGGTGAAAGTGCCGCGCGGTTACCACCCGGTGGCAACCCTGGCCGGATATGACAGTTATTATCTCAACGTGATGGCGGGGCCGGTACGCCTGTGGAAGTTCACCTGGGAAAAAGATCACGCCTGGATCAACAGCGAAAGCTATTGATACTGACAAGGTGGGGGCGCTCCGCAACGCTGCGCCCCTTTAACCGAAAGTTACAGCTCTTTGGCGTTATTCAGTGCCAATGATACCGCCAGCGTTTGCGCCAGACACATGGAGGCCACCTGCGAGCGGAACCCATCTACCTGCGCTTCGCGCACCACAAAACAGACATCACTGAAGGCAGCCAGCGGGCTGACCTGGCTGTCGGTAATGGCGATTAGCTGTGCTCCCTGTTTGGCACCCAACTCCACCAGTTCTACCGCTTCTTTGGCATAAGGCGAATAGCTGATGGCGATCACCACGTCCTTGGGCTTCACCATGCTGAGCTGTTCGGTAAACATCCCGCCTAACCCGTCGATCAGGAAGGCGCGCCTTTCCAGGTGGCGCAGGGCATAGGTGAGATAAGAAGCCACGCTGAATGAGCGGCGCAGGCCAATCACGTAGATATTTTCCGCGTTATTGAGCAACTCTACCGCCCGATCCAACTGCTCGGCACTGGTTTGCATTGCCAACTGTTGCAGCGCCTGCGAGTTGACCATTGTAAACACGTTAAGGATTTCTGCCGGCTTTTCCGGGGCAACGCTGTCGTCGGTAGAGGTTTGGCGAAACAGGCGTGCGCGCTCGGTATAGTTCACCGTTTCTTCCATCAGATGCTGGCGGAAGACCTGCTTCATTTCGTTGAAGCCGCTGAAGCCAAAGGCGTTAGCGAAACGGATCAGGGTCGATGGTGGCACGCTGGCCTGGGCAGCGATGGAAGCAACGGTATCAAAGGCAATGCTGTTACTGTTATCCAGGATGTAGCGTGCTACCTGTTTTAAGCGCTTGCTCAGCGTTTCATAACGGCGGCGGATCTCGTCCTGTAACAGCGAAAGTTGAGTTGGGTTAGTCATCCATTCGGCTCGCAGTATTGGCTGAGGCGTATTGGTTTATACGCTGAAAATATTGTCCGGTTATTCTAACAGATGGAGTGGACATTTCATTTCTACAAAAAGCGATTTATTTCGTCGCCAGTTGCGTTACTTCACAGAAAATGGGCAAAAAAATCCCCTTAAAGCAGCGAAAATCACTTTAAGGGGTAGGTTCGTTAACAACGCCAGCTTAACTACGGCTGGTTTTACTCGCAGGCTGCGGGCGATATTGCCGCCAGAAACCGATCAGCGTCAGGTATTTCTGTTTCACCTGTTCGACCAGCCCGGCGTCATCGATCTCACCTTGTAGCCATAGGCGTGAAGAAGCGCCAAAAATGGTGCGGCCAACCGCGAAGCCTTTTACCCAGTGGGCATCTGCGGCTGCGGCGAACCCGGCTTTCAGCGTTTCCTGTGGGGAGTCTAGCCCGAGGATTAGCACCCCGCGGCAGAATGGGTCGTGAGTTTCAATCAATTCCCCCACTTTTTGCCAGTTGGCGGCACTAAGCGGCGGCAGTTTCCACCAGTCTGGCAGAACGCCCAAGCGGTAGAAATGTTCCATCACCTGCAGATAGTTGCACTCGTCTTTGTCGGCATGACCTTCAGGCAAAATGACTTCCAGCAACAGCTCATGGCCCGATTTGCAGCAGCCACGATATACGTCAACGATCTGCTCATCCTGCTCACGGCGCAGCGCTTCGGCGTCCTGTGGATGATAAAATACCAGGCATTTGACCACGTGTTCTTGGGGCCAATCGATCAGCTGTGAGCCAATGTTGCCGTGCTCCAACCGCAAGGGGCGGGAGCTTGGCAACTCCACCGGGCGGCCAATCCACCAGCCCTGGCCAGTAATGGCATTCAACGCCGCTTGGCCGTAGGTAGTATCTGCCAAAATGCCGCTGTTGCCGTGTAACCCCGCTTCGGCAGCTGCAGCCTGTGCGGCGGCCAACAACAACGTTTTTAACTGTGGGAGCCGCTCTGTACTCACTCCCGCCTCACGCGCCATCTCTGCCAGCTGTTTGCGGTGATCAAAAGCAAATACGCACAGTTCAGGCCATTGCTGTTTGCGCGTGGTAACGCGGTGCAGATGGTTCAGCCGGGCATCCAGATCAGGGCGTTTCACCTCTTGTTCGCGTTGCAGGTAATCGTCCAGCTCCAGCTTGGTCGGCATTGCGGGGGCGCAGCCGTGGCGTGACACCACCAACGCGCCGCAGGCATTGGCGTAACGACAGGCCTGGTCCCAACCCTCATCATTAAGATATCCGCGTAGCAGGCCAGACATAAAGGCATCACCCGCACCGAGCACGTTCAAAACGTCAACGCGCACGCCAGAATGCAGTTTGACTTGCTGCCAATCTGTGGGGATATCCCCTTCAAATACTGAGCACCCCTGCGCCCCTCGCTTGCACACCAACGTGGCCTGGGTGACCTTACGGACGTTTTGCAGCGCGACCAGCGTATCGGTACTGCCGCCAGCAATATGGAACTCTTCTTCAGTCCCCACGATGAGATTGAAATGGTGCAGAACTTCCTGCAACTCGCGGGTCACCTTTTCCGATTCGATAAAGCGGGTCTCGCCATCGCCTAACGAGGTCAACCCCCACAGCACTGGCCGATAATCGATATCCAATGCGGTACGCAGCCCGTGTCGGTGGGCGTACTCCAATGCTCTGAGCACCGCTGCGCGCGTTTTGGGGTGGGAAAGGTGGGTGCCGGTGATTGCTAAAGCCCGTGATGAAGCGATGTAGTTTTCATCGATATCTTCGGGGGTCAGCGCCATGTCGGCACAGTTTTCACGGTAGAAAATCAGCGGGAAGGTTTCCTGGTCCTTGATGCCCAGGATCACCAGGCCGGTCAGGCGCTGTTTATCGGTGATCAGGCTCTGTGTGTCCGCGCCGACGCGCTGGAGTTCTTCACGCAGAAAGCGGCCCATGTGCTCATCCCCTACGCGAGCCAGCATGCCGGATTTTAGCCCTTGGATCGCGGTGCCATAGGCCACGTTGCCGGAGGATCCGCCAAGATATTTGGAGAATGAGCTGGCATCTTCCAGACGTGCACCGATTTGTTGAGCATAGAAATCGACAGCGATGCGCCCGAGGCAAATGACATCAAGCTGTTTTTGTTGTGTGGCCATACCCGTTTCCTTCTGTCATTAAGCAAAACCGATTGCGACCCGGTAAAGGAGCTAAGTAGGAAGCATAGTTCGAAGTATGAGGAATAAAAATTTCAATTTCAATATGAAATGAAACTTACACCCCGAAAATGTGATGTATTTAAAAGCAACTTACATCGGGTAGTCTGCCGACGTGACACATTATTATTGATAGAACAATCCCTTGCTGAAGTTGGCTACGCAACTGAGTGCGACCTTGATGGCTGCTGGTTCGATTGTCGAGTGGCCGCATAGAACGAAAGATAGCCATGAATACTTTTTAATTAATTGATTGAATTATATAGATAACTTAAACCTTGGTGGTTCGGTATTATGCGATCTTTATCGCAAAATGAAATGTTTTTTCTGTATTTATATTTTATGAAAAATATATTTGTTTATAATCAATGTACGTTTCAAACTGCCTATTGCATGAGCAGTGTGTAACAACCCAGACAAGATTATCACTGCTTTTATGTAACGAAAGTCAGCGCTACGCCACCGTATACGCTTGCCTGCTCGCAAACCACCACCTGCAGCAGGCTTGGGATAACGCCAAAAGAAAGGGTGAGTAAAATGGGTAAGATCAAGTTGACCATGGCACAGGCATTGGTCAGATTTCTCGACAACCAGTACCTGCTGGTAGACGGTGTCGAAACCAAATTCGTAAAGGGTATCTTCGCCATTTTCGGCCACGGTAACGTACTCGGCCTGGGGCAGGCTCTGGAGCAAGACTGTGGCGATCTGGTGGTGCATCAGGGGCGCAATGAACAGGGAATGGCGCATGCTGCTACCGGGTTTGCCAAGCAGAAGTTGCGCCAGCAGATCTATGCCTGTACTTCTTCCATCGGCCCCGGCGCGGCTAATATGATCACCGCTGCGGCCACTGCCACGGCTAACCGCATTCCTCTACTGCTGCTGCCGGGCGATGTGTACGCCTCTCGCCAGCCCGATCCGGTATTGCAGCAGATCGAACAATCCTACGATTTAAGCATCAGCACCAACGACGCATTTCGCGCCGTCAGTAAATATTGGGATCGCATTGTGCGCCCGGAACAGCTGATGAGCGCCTGTATTAATGCCATGCGCGTGCTGACCGATCCGGCAGAAACCGGTGCCGTCACGCTATGTCTCCCGCAGGACGTACAGGGCGAAGCCTACGATTATCCAGACTATTTCTTCCACAAACGGCTGCATCGCCTTGAGCGCCGTCCGGCCAGCCAAGAATCGCTGGCAGATGCTTTGGCGTTGTTGGTGGGTAAACGCAAGCCGTTGATAATCTGCGGTGGCGGGGTGAAGTATTCGCAGGCTGGGCAGGCGTTGCAGCAGTTTGCTGAACGCTTCCATATTCCGTTTGCAGAAACTCAGGCAGGTAAAGGTACGGTGCTTTCTGCCCATCCGTATAACGTGGGTGGCATTGGTGAAACCGGCTGTCTGGCGGCCAACACGCTGGCGAAGCAGGCAGACCTGGTGATCGGCATCGGTACCCGTTACAGCGATTTTACCACCTCGTCCAAATGGCTATTCCAAAATCCGGATGTGGAATTCCTTAACATCAACGTCAGCGCGTTTGATGCCGGCAAGCTGGACGGCCTGCAACTCTTGGCGGATGCCCGTACCGCGCTAGCCTCTCTCAGCCCGTTGTTGGCTCAGGCGGATTATCGTGCCGATTGGCAAGACGCTATCAGCAAGGTGCTGGGCGAACAGCAAAAAGAGACCGAGCGTGTCTATCAAGTGACCTATACCGGCGAAGGCTTTGTGCCGGAAATCGACGATAGCCTCGATCGTGAACAGGTGTTTGCCGAGTTTATCGAAAAAACCGACTCCGTATTAACCCAAAGCCGAGTGCTGGGGGTGCTGAATGAGCATTTACCGCAGGACAGCGTCATCGTTGCCGCTGCTGGCAGTTTGCCAGGCGATCTGCAGCGTGTCTGGCAAAACCGGGGTGAGCACGGCTATCACGTCGAATACGGCTACTCCTGTATGGGTTATGAAGTTAACGCCGCGTTAGGCGTCAAGCTTGCGGAGCCACAACGCGAAATTTACGCCATGGTAGGGGATGGGGCGTTCATGATGCTGCATTCTGAGCTGGTCACCTCGATCCAGGAAGGTTGCAAGATCAACGTGGTGCTGTTCGATAACATGACCAACGGCTGTATCAACAACCTGCAGATAGAGCACGGCATGGGGAGCTATACCACCGAGTTCCGCTTCCGTAATCCGCAAGGCGGCAAATTGGATGGCAAGCTCGTTCCGGTCAACTTTGCGATGTTGGCAGCGGCCTATGGTTGCAAAACCTACAGCATAACTACCGAACAACAGCTGATCGAAGCGCTGGCAGATGCCCGCAAGCAACAGGTTTCTACCCTGCTGGATATCAAAGTGCTGCCAAAAACCATGGTGCACAAATATCTCAGTTGGTGGCGCGTGGGCGGTGCCCAGGTGGCCGAAAGTGAAAAAATTATCGCCGTCGCCCGCAAGCTGCAAGAGAACATCGATAAAGCCCGCGACTACTGATAACGCAATGCCTTGGTAATCGTAGGTGCGGCTGAAAACGCCGCGCTCACATAAACAATCGGATCTACCTCAGACCTTGCGTCTGCCGTTTACAGTCCATGAGGATAACGAAAATGACATTGAACATTGGGGTTATTGGTACCGGCGCTATCGGTAGGGATCATATTCGCCGTTGTAGCCAGGTGTTGCAGGGTAGCCGCGTGGTTGCGGTGAATGACATCAATCGAGACAGTGCGGCCAAGGTGGTCAGTGAACTGAAACTGGACGCCAAGGTTTATGACAATGCCCACGATCTGATCAACTCTTCAGACGTACAGGCGGTGCTGGTCACGTCATGGGGGCCGAGCCATGAAGAGTTTGTGCTGGCCGCCATTGCCGCAGGCAAACCGGTATTTTGCGAGAAACCGCTGGCGGTTACGGCACAGGGTTGCAAGAACATCGTGGATGCCGAAGCCAAGCACGGCAAACGCCTGGTACAGGTGGGCTTTATGCGTCCTTACGATCAGGGCTACCGGGCGCTGAAACAGGTGCTGACCAGCGGTCAGATCGGCGAGCCGCTGATGCTGCACTGTGCCCACCGCAACCCAAGGGTCGGTGAAGCCTACACCACGGATATGGCCATAACCGATACGCTCATTCACGAGTTAGACGTCCTGCGTTGGCTGCTGGACGATGATTACGTTTCGGTACAGGTGGTGTTCCCACGCAAGAGCAGCAAAGCCTTGCCACATTTGAGAGACCCGCAAATTGTGCTGATGGAAACGGCCAAGGGCGCCCGTATTGACGTCGAAATCTTTGTTAACTGCCAGTACGGCTACGACATTCAGTGTGAGGTGGTGGGGGAAACCGGCATCGCCAAGCTGCCAGAACCTTCTGCGGTGCAAATGCGCAGCGGTGCTAAACTGTCCACCGAGATCCTGGTCGACTGGAAAGACCGCTTTATCGGTGCTTATGACGTTGAGCTGCAAGCCTTTATCAATGACGTCCAGGCCGGCAAGCTCACCGGGCCTTCTGCTTGGGATGGCTTTGCGGCTGCGGTGGCGGCAGATGCCTGTATCGCCGCGCAGAACAGCGGTGAAGTGGTGCCAGTGACCTTGCCCGCTCGCCCTGGCTTCTATGGCAAATAACTTTCCAGGCCACGCCGGTGGGAAAGATAGCCGGTAAGTGCCTATATGACTGAGGCTGAAAATGAACAAAGACCACGTAAAGCTGGCAATCGCCCCGATTGGTTGGACGAATGACGATATGCCTGAGTTAGGGGATGAGAACACGTTCCAGCAGTGCGTCAGCGAAATGGCGCTGGCCGGGTTCACTGGCAGCGAAGTAGGCAGTAAATACCCGCGCGATCCCAAGGTGCTGAAACCGATGCTGGACATCCGCGGGATCCAGATCTGTAATGCCTGGTTCAGCACGTTCTTTGCCGATGGGCTGAAGGAAAAGACCATCGATGAGTTTGTTAACCACATGAATTTCCTGCATGCGATGGGGGCCAAAGTGATTGGCTGCTCCGAGCAGAGCAAGAGCATTCAGGGTACCACCAAGGCGGTATTTGAAGAGAAACCCTATTTTAGCGATGAAGAGTGGCAGCGGGTGGCGCAGGGATATAACGAGCTGGCGAAAATTGCCGCCGGGAAGGGGATGCAGGTCTGCTTGCACCATCATATGGGCACGGGTATCCAGACCACCGAAGAGATAGACCGCTATATGAGCATGGTGAACGACGATGTTTACCTGCTGTTTGATACCGGGCATGCCTATTACTCCGAAGGCAGCCAACAGGCAATGTTAGCAATCCTGGAGAAATACCTGCCGCGCATCAACCATGTGCACCTGAAAGACGTGCGTGACGAGGTGGTGGCAGAGGTTAAGGCCAAGCACCTGAGCTTCCTGGACGGGGTGAAAAAAGGCACCTTTACCGTGCCGGGGGATGGCGTGATCGATTTCCGGCCGGTATTCAAGCTGCTGGATGAGCGTGGCTATAAGGGATGGATGGTGGTGGAAGCAGAGCAGGATCCGGCGTTGGCCAACCCTTTTGAATACGCAGTGAAAGCACGCCGTTATATTCGCGAAACGGCCGGGCTTTAAGTCAGTTATTGGTTTGCAGAGTCTAACGGGTGGGGCGTTGGTATGAGCGCCCCACCTTCAAAGCAGTTCTGATTACGGGGTTTTAAACCGGGCCATATGATAGGCATCCACTAACTCGCCATCGCGCATGGCAAAGCGGCGGCTGGTGCCTTCAATCTCAAAACCGAACTTACGATACAGCGCTATGGCACCCTGATTGTCGGTGTACACCGTGAGTTCAATGCGCTCAATACCGGCCCAGTTGTCGCAGATATCGATCATCGCCTTCATCAGCGCGCTGCCAACGCCTTTGCCGTGATAACCGGCATCCACGCTAATGCCAATAGTGGCCACATGGCGGCGGCGTACCCGCTGGTTGAGTTCCACGAACAGCTGCCCCACCACGCGATCGTCAATGCAGGCCACCATGTTGTAGGTTCCGGGCTGTACGTTAGCAATCCGCTGCTGCCACATGGCTTTTGACGGTAGCGGTAGTTGTAGCGTGTCACGGTAAACGGCCGGGTGGGAATATAGCTGGTGTAAGGCTTCAGCATCGTTACTTTCCACGTGACGAACTACAATCTCGCTCATTCTTTCCTCTCTTTCGCGTTTACCGTTTGAATAACCTCCCAAATTATCCGTTTACTCCCCTGAGTCAATATAATTTCCCATTGGTCAAAAAAACGCTTTACAGGTGCGAATGATAATGATTATTATTGTCATGCGTTCAGAGAGAGTATCAACCTTTGATACTGTTTGCTGAAGGCACGACATTGCTCACATTGCTTCCAGTGTTTACTTAGCCAGCTCGGGTGCTGGCTTTTTTTTTGCCCAAATTCAGCGGCTACCCCCTATCCCACAAATCCTTTGCTACTGGCTGCCAAACTCCACCTAATTTTTTGAACAGAGGGGTGAGATTTTTGCGCTTTCATATTCCTCCGTCAGGTCTAGACTGTAGAAAACGTTGAGGAGAGTTGAATATGATTTATTTACGTAAGGCACAAGATCGCGGTCATGCCAATCATGGTTGGCTCGACAGCTGGCATACTTTCTCATTTGCTGACTATTACGATCCCGACTTTATGGGGTTCTCGGCGCTGCGGGTGATCAACGAAGATGTGATTGATGCAGGCCAGGGGTTTGGTACCCATCCCCATAAAGACATGGAAATCCTGACCTACGTGCTGAGTGGTACGGTGGAGCATCAGGACAGCATGGGCAACAAAGAACAGATCAATGCTGGTGAGTTCCAGATTATGAGTGCAGGGACCGGTGTGCGTCACTCCGAGTACAATGCCAATAGCGACCGGCCATTGCATCTCTACCAGATCTGGATTATTCCGGATCAGGTTGGGCTGGAGCCACGTTATGAGCAACGGATGTTTGATGCGCCTCAGGGCCGCCAGTTGGTGCTGTCGCCAGACGCCCGTGAAGGCTCGCTGAAGGTGTTCCAGGATATGACTTTGTCTCGCTGGGCGCTGAAGAAAGACGAGCAATCGGTTTATCCAATCCAGGCTGAACGCCGCGTTTGGATCCAGGTGGTGCATGGCAATGTCTCTATCAATGGCCACAAAGCGGGTGTTAGCGATGCTTTTGCCATCTGGGATGAGACAGCGTTATCTATCCATGCCGATGAAGACAGCGAGATTTTACTGTTCGATTTGCCGCCGGTGTGATGACAGAGTAATAGCGAGGGCTCGGTGCTATACCGGGCCTTTTTTGCATCTGCTGACCGGATAACCAACAATATCGGAAAGGCGTTTTATTTGCTAAAATGGCCGCCCATTCACGGTTAGCCAGTTCAGTGATAATGAAGAAAAAACGGCCGGTGCTTCAAGATGTTGCAGATCAGGTTGGCGTCACCAAAATGACGGTGAGCCGCTATTTGCGCAATCCCGATCAGGTTTCTGCCGCTTTACAGCAAAAAATTGCGGTAGCGCTGGACGAACTTGGCTACATTCCCAATCGCGCCCCGGATATCCTTTCCAATGCGACCAGCCGGGCGATCGGCGTGTTGCTGCCGTCGCTGACCAACCAGGTATTTGCCGAAGTGTTGCGAGGTATCGAAAGCGTTACCGATGCACACAACTATCAAACCATGCTGGCGCACTACGGCTATCTGCCGGAGCGTGAAGAAGAGCGTCTGACATCGCTGTTTTCTTATAACATCGATGGGCTGATCCTGTCCGAACGACACCATACCGCACGTACCCTGAAGATGATTGAAGTTGCAGGCATCCCGGTGGTGGAATTGATGGACTGTGTCTCACCCTGTATCGATCTGGCGGTCGGGTTCAACAACTTTGAAGCGGCCCGCCAAATGACCCAGCAGATCATCGCTCGCGGTCATCGTCATGTGGTGTACTTTGGCGCGCGTCAGGATGAACGCACCATTATCAAACAGCAGGGCTACGAACAGGCCATGCGTGAGTCTGGTCTTGAAGCCTACAGCATCATGACCGCACGTTCTTCTTCCTATTCGGCCGGTGGTGAAATGTTGCGCGAGGCACAGCGCGATTATCCGCTGGTTGACAGTATCTTTTGTACCAACGATGACCTGGCGATCGGCGCGGCATTCGAGTGTCAGCGCCAGGGGTTATCTATCCCGCAGGATATGGCGATTGCCGGTTTCCACGGCCACGATATCGGGCAGGTGATGGTGCCAAAACTGGCGAGCGTATTGACACCGCGTGAGCATATGGGCCAGCTCGCCGCTGAGCGCCTGTTGGCACGGCTGCGTGGAGAAGTTGTTTCCCCACGTATGATAGACGTGGGTTTCACCGTGGCACCCGGTGGCAGCATCTGAACCTGGGCGCGACAGCCAGCGCCCAGCGCGGTTGGCTTATTGCTTCAGCGCTGCGACACAGCGGCCAACTACGCCTTCAACGTCGGTATCAATATCCACGCAGATCACATCTTTTTCGTCGGCCCCAGGCTCTTCTAATGCTTCAAACTGACTTTTTAGCAGCTCGGTGGGCATAAAGTGCCCGGAACGGGCTTGCAGACGGGCCAGGATCGTCTCAAAGCTGCCTTTCAGGTAGATAAACACCATATTGTCATTATCTTTGCGAAGCAGATCGCGGTAGCGGCGCTTTAGCGCCGAGCAGACAATAATCCCGCTTTCGTTCTTGTGATTAAGGCTGTACGCAGCGTCGTTGAGGCGCTGAAGCCAGGGGGCGCGATCCTCGTCATTCAACGGTTGGCCGCTGGCCATCTTCTGGATATTGGCGCGTGGATGCAGATCGTCGCCATCAATAAATTTAGCCTTGATTTCCCGTGCTACCGCCGCGCCAATCGTGGATTTGCCGCTGCCGGAGACGCCCATCAGGATGATGCTTTTTCCCGCCATAAGTTTGATCTCTATCTCAGAATGCGAATTTTGCTGGGTTACCTGGTTTCGGATCTTACCATGTTACCGGTATCATGATACGGGTAACAAATGGAGATGTGATTGTCATCACACAGCATAGAACAGGGAACATGCTTGTCGTTTTCATGTCGCCACGTGGCGGGCTGCAATCTGCATCCATTGGCTATACCACTGTACTCAGCTGCCTACTTAGACCACCAGGATAGGGTCGTACAATAAAACAAAGCACCTTCTTTCGCTGCCATTGCGTAAAGAGGCCAAGTGATAAAAGGGTTGGAGAAAAATTATGCCACTAGTGATTGTTGCCATCGGCGTAGCGATGCTGCTGCTGCTGATGATCCGCTTTAAGCTGAACGGCTTTATCTCGTTGATTCTGGTCGCTCTGGCGGTTGGTATCATGCAGGGAATGCCGGTAGACAAAGTGATTGGTTCCATCAAGGCCGGCGTGGGCGGAACGTTGGGTGGTCTGGCGCTAATCATGGGCTTTGGTGCCATGCTCGGTAAGCTGCTGGCGGACTGTGGCGGTGCACAGCGGATTGCTACCACGCTGATCGACAAGTTCGGCAAACAGCATATCCAATGGGCCATCGTGCTGACCGGTTTTACCGTCGGTTTTGCTCTGTTCTACGAAGTGGGCTTCGTGCTGTTACTGCCTTTGGTGTTTACCATTGCAGCCTCTGCACGTATCCCGTTGCTGTATGTCGGTGTACCTATGGCTGCGGCGCTGTCCGTTACCCACGGTTTCCTGCCGCCACACCCTGGCCCAACGGCCATTGCTACCATTTTCCATGCGGACATGGGGAAAACCCTGCTGTATGGCACCTTGCTGGCAATCCCAACCGTGATCCTGGCAGGCCCGGTGTATGCCCGCTTCCTGAAAGGTATCGATAAGCCGGTTCCGGTTGGTTTATATAACCCAAAAACCTTTACCGAAGAAGAGATGCCAGGGTTTGGCGTTAGCGTAGCGACTGCACTGGTGCCGGTGATCCTGATGGCGTTGCGTGCCGTGGCGGAAATGGTGTTGCCTAAAGGCCATCCGTTCCTGTCTTACGCCGAGTTCTTTGGTGACCCGGTAATGGCAACGCTGATCGCAGTGCTGATTGCCATCTTTACCTTCGGCCTGAACCGTGGCCGCACCATGGACGAAGTGATGGGCACCGTCAGTGACTCCATCAAAATCATCGCCATGATGTTGTTAATCATCGGCGGCGGCGGGGCGTTCAAACAGGTGCTGGTAGACAGCGGCATTGAGCAATACATTGCTGGCATCATGCATGGCAGCAACGTGTCACCGATCCTGATGGCCTGGTCAATTGCCGCAGTGCTGCGTATTGCACTGGGTTCAGCGACCGTAGCGGCGATCACCGCCGGGGGCATTGTGGCTCCGCTGATTGCCACCACCGGGGCTAGCCCGGAGCTGATGGTTATCGCCGTCGGTTCAGGCAGCGTGATTTTCTCTCACGTTAACGATCCGGGCTTCTGGTTGTTCAAGGAGTATTTCAACCTGACCATTATGGAAACCATCAAGTCCTGGTCGGCGTTGGAAACCATCATTTCAGTGTGTGGCCTGATTGGCTGCCTGCTGTTGGCGATGGTGGTTTAAGTCCTAACGATGGGGCGCAGCAGTCTCTGCTGCGCCCTGACTGCTAAAGGTTCAGATAGGCCCGAACGCCGTCCAGGAACATCTGGGTGGATAGCATCACCAGAATCAACCCCATCAGCCGTTCCAGTGCACTCACCCCTTTGCTCCCCAGTAACCGCAGGAACACGTTCGACATCAGCAGGATCGCCGCCGACAATCCCCAGGCAATCAGCAAGGCCACGACCAGATGTGAAATCTGGTTGGGGTACTGGTGTGAAAGCAACATCAAGGTTGCCAGAATCGACGGCCCGGCGACTAACGGAATGGCGAGCGGCACCAGGAAAGGCTCCTCTCCGGCGGAAAGATCGCTACCGCTGCCCTCCTGAGAAGGGAAAATCATCTTGATGGCGATCAGGAACAGGATAATCCCGCCGGAGATCGACACGGTTTCGGTGCGCAGGTTAAGGAACGCCAAAATATGCTCGCCCGCGAACAGGAAGATCAGCATCAATACCAAAGCTATCAGTAACTCGCGGATCACCACCGCTCGGCGACGGCGCGGTTCCAGGTGTTTCAACACTGACATGAAAATCGGCAGGTTACCCAGCGGATCCATAATTAAAAACAGCAACACCGTTGCCGCAATCATTTCTGTCATTTAAGGCCTCAAAATCAGAAAAAACGACGGGTATAAGCGGCATTGCTGAGAATTGTTTGTTCATCGAATAAATTCACTTTGCGCTCGCGCCGACTTTTTGTAAGGTGGGTAGATATTGCACACAACATATAACTTAACTCTATCTCATATCCTTCCTGAAAGGGTATAGAGCATAGTCATCCTCCAAGGCAGGACAGTAAATATGAAAAACGTTGGTTTCATTGGTTGGCGTGGTATGGTCGGCTCGGTTCTCATGCAGCGCATGACTGAAGAGCGCGATTTTGACGCCATTCGCCCGGTCTTTTTCTCCACTTCACAGCTCGGTGCTGCCGCCCCGGCTTTCGGTGGTCAGCAGCAAGGCACGCTGCAAGATGCGTATGATGTCGAAGCATTAAGCGCTCTCGATATTATTATTACCTGCCAGGGCGGCGATTACACCAATGAAATCTATCCAAAGCTGCGGGCTACCGGCTGGCAGGGCTATTGGATCGATGCGGCCTCTTCTCTGCGTATGAAAGACGATGCGATTATCATCCTCGACCCGGTCAACCATGCGGTGATCCAGGAAGGGCTGAACAAAGGCATCAAGACCTTTGTTGGCGGTAACTGCACCGTCAGCCTGATGCTGATGTCGCTGGGCGGTCTGTTTGCCAACGACTTGGTGGAGTGGGCCTCTGTTGCCACCTATCAGGCTGCCTCTGGCGGCGGTGCGCGCCATATGCGTGAGCTGTTGACTCAGATGGGCATGCTGCATGCGGATGTGGCGAAGGAGTTGCAGGACCCGGCCTCGGCGATCCTGGACATCGAACGTAAAGTCACGGAGGCCACCCGTTCCGGTAAGCTGCCAACCGATAACTTTGGCGTTCCTCTGGCGGGCAGCCTGATCCCTTGGATCGACAAGCAACTGGATAACGGCCAAAGCCGCGAAGAGTGGAAAGGCCAGGCGGAAACCAACAAGATCCTCAGCACGTCAAGCATCATCCCGGTTGATGGTTTGTGTGTGCGCGTCGGTGCTCTGCGCTGCCACAGCCAGGCATTTACCCTGAAGCTGAAGAAAGACATCCCGCTGCCGGAAATCGAGCAACTGTTGGCCACGCACAACGACTGGGTACGGGTGATCCCTAACGACCGCGAACTGACCATGCGTGAGCTGACGCCTGCTGCCGTAACCGGTACTTTGAACACGCCGGTTGGTCGTCTGCGCAAGCTGAATATGGGGCCGGAATACCTCTCCGCCTTCACCGTTGGCGATCAGCTGTTGTGGGGCGCGGCCGAACCGCTACGTCGCATGCTGCGTATCCTGCTGTAACCCTGAACTGAACTTCCTGAGGGCTGATCTCTTTCAGCCCTCCAATGCCCTGTTTTCCACGTTTCTGGTCTCGATTGCTGTAGCAGTAAAGGCGATGTAGGCAAGGTGACGTCATGCCTGTCGTATATCAGACGCAGCCAGCGAAGGTTGCCCGCTCCGCCGGTTTTCCGGCTAAAAATTTTCCTTGGTAATGTCACCGTGTTTTTAGCAGACATGGCTATGCTTATTAGGTGGATGAAAAGTTTTCCATCAATGGTGAAAATTCGCCTGAAAAATAAGCATAAAGAGCGAAACTGCGAGCATGAAGGCGATCGATTAATCAATAACCGACTGAAATCACGCTTTAGGTAGCAAATGAATTGCATGATAGGTGCAACGGCTGCTTTTTGTTCAGCGTAGCCTTTTAAAAGTCATGCTCTTAATCAAAGGAAGAATGCTATGCCTGTACTTCCCGAACGTGACGTGATCAATCAGCTCATCTCCGGTCACTATGCCGATCCCTTTTCCTTGCTCGGCATGCATGCAACCGAAAACGGCCTACAGATTTGTGCGCTGTTGCCGGATGCGGGCACCGTGTGGCTGGTAGAGAGTAAAACCGGTAACCGTCTGGTTCAGCTCAATTGCGATGACGCTCGTGGTTTTTTCAGCGCTCTCGTACCGCGTCGTAAAACCCCTTTCCGCTATCAGCTTGAAGTCAGCTGGCGCGACCATCAACAACTGCTTGAAGACCCATACCGTTTTGGCACCCTGCTGCAGGATATTGACAGCTGGCTGCTGGCCGAGGGCACCCATCTGCGGCCTTATGAGCGGCTGGGGGCGCATCCTGGCTCGTTGGATAATGTGGATGGGGTCAGCTTTGCCGTTTGGGCACCGAATGCCCAGCGCGTGTCGGTCGTGGGGGAGTTCAACTTTTGGGATGGACGGCGTCATCCCATGCGCCTGCGAAGAGAGAATGGGATTTGGGAGCTGTTTTTACCGGGCGTGAAGGCCGGGCAGCTGTATAAATACGAGATTATCGATTGTTACGGCAACGTGCAGCTGAAAGCCGATCCTTATGCTTTTGAAGCGCAGATGCGGCCCGAAACGGCTTCGTTAATCACACCGCTGCCTGCGGTGGTGGAAAACACACCGGAAAGGCAGCGGGCCAATGACTTTGACCGTCCGATTTCCATCTATGAAGTTCACCTGGGTTCCTGGCGTCGCCATACCGACAATAATTTCTGGCTCAGCTACCAAGAGCTGGCCGAGCAACTGATCCCCTACGTTAAATATATGGGCTTCACCCATATTGAACTGTTGCCGATCAACGAGCATCCGTTCGACGGCAGCTGGGGCTATCAGCCGTTGGGAATGTATGCGCCAACCCGTCGTTTTGGTACGCCAGCGGAGTTCAAGGCTTTTGTCGCTGCGGCTCATGATGCCGGGATCAACGTGATCCTGGATTGGGTGCCGGGGCATTTCCCCAGCGATGCCCATGGCCTGGCCAACTTCGACGGCACCGCGCTGTATGAATATGCCGATCCTCGTGAAGGATTCCACCAGGACTGGAACACGCTGATCTACAACTATGGCCGCCACGAGGTGCGTAACTATCTGGCGGGCAATGCGTTTTACTGGCTGGAGCGCTTTGGTATCGACGCCCTGCGTGTCGATGCGGTGGCGTCGATGATTTACCGTGATTACAGCCGTGCCGACGGTGAGTGGGTGCCAAACTACTATGGCGGCAATGAGAACCTGGAAGCGATTTCCTTCCTGCGTTACACCAACCAGACGCTGGGCAAAGAGCGGCCAGGGGCGGTGACGCTGGCGGAAGAATCCACCGACTATCCGGGGGTTACGCTGCCGCCGGATGCCAACGGCTTAGGTTTCCACTACAAGTGGGATCTTGGCTGGATGCATGACACGCTGGATTATATGAAGTGCGATCCGGTGCACCGTAAATACCATCACAACCTGATGACCTTCGGCATGCTCTACGCCTATACCGAAAACTTCGTGCTGCCGATCTCGCACGACGAAGTGGTGCATGGCAAAGGCTCCGTGCTGGATCGGATGCCGGGGGATGCCTGGCAGAAATTCGCCAACCTGCGGGCCTATTATGGCTTTATGTGGGCGCACCCGGGCAAAAAACTACTGTTTATGGGCAGCGAATTTGCTCAAGGGCGTGAGTGGAATTTCGATACCAGCCTGGACTGGCATCTGCTGGATGGACTGGACGGTTGGCACCACGGCGTGCAACGGCTGGTACGCGATCTCAACCACTGCTATCAGGAGAATGCGCCGCTGTATGAGCGCGATTATCGCCCAGACGGCTTTGAGTGGCTGGTGGTCGACGATCACGACAACTCGGTATTTGCTTTCGCACGCTATGACTCTCAGGGCAATGAGCTGATAGCCATCAGCAACTTTACCCCGGTGCCGCGCCCCCATTACCGCATCGGCATTGCGCGCGCTGGCGAATATCAGGAAATCCTCAATACCGATTCACACCATTATCACGGCAGTAACGCGGGTAATCAGGGGCGGGTGATTTCGCAGCCTATCGGCAGCCACGGTCGTGAACATTCGATCAGCGTGATGGTGCCACCGCTGGCAACTGTTTATCTACGGCGGGAGGCTTGATGGTAGAGCTGACGCCGGGTCTTGCCGCGCCTTTAGGGGCTTATTACGACGGTAATGGCATCAACTTTACCCTGTTTTCTGCGCATGCCACGCAGGTTGAGCTATGCCTGTTCGATGCGCAATATCGTGAAACACGCCTGCCGTTGCCTGCCCGCAGCGGTGATATCTGGCATGGATATCTGCCAGGGGGCGAGTTGGGGCAACGTTATGGTTATCGGGTGCATGGCCCGTTTGAGCCTCATCTTGGGTTGCGTTTTAACGCTAACAAGCTGTTGCTCGATCCTGCGGCGCGGGCAGTCGAAGGGCCGGTTGCCGACCATGTGAATTTGCATGGGGGGTACGATCAACCGGACCAGCAAGACAGCGCCCAACTGATGCCCAAATGTGTAGTGATCGACGAAAGCTACGATTGGCAAGACGATCGCCCGCCAGCCACCCCTTGGGGCAAAACGGTGATCTACGAAGCCCACGTCCGGGGGCTGACGTTAACGCACCCGGAGATCCCGGACGTATTGCGTGGCAGCTTTGCCGCTCTTGGCCACCCGGCGATGATTGCCTACTTCAAGCGGTTGGGGATCACTGCGCTCGAGCTTTTGCCGGTGCAGCAGCACACCACGGAGCCGCGTTTGCAGCGCCTGGGGCTGATCAATTACTGGGGATACAACGTGCTGGCTCCTTTCGCGCCAGACAACCGTTACAGCAGTTTGAGCACCGGGACGACGCCGCTTCGTGGGCTCCGCGATGCGGTGAAAGCACTGCACCGGGCGGGGATCGAAGTGATCCTGGACGTGGTGTTCAACCACAGTGCAGAGCTGGATGTGGATGGGCCAACGTTGTCGCTGCGTGGTATCGATAACCCCAGTTACTACTGGCTAACCCCTGATGGTGGCTACGATAACCTCACCGGCTGTGGCAATACGCTGCGGTTGGATCAGCCAGCGGGCGTGGCGTGGGTGATGGATTGCCTGCGCTTTTGGGTTCGGGAGTGCCATGTCGACGGTTTCCGCTTCGATCTTGGCGCCGTGTTAGGCCGTACACCGGCGTTTGACCGCGATGCACCGCTGTTTCAGGCGATGCTGGCGGACGATACGCTGGGGCGCTGCAAACTGATCGCCGAGCCTTGGGACATTGGCCCGGGGGGCTATCAGGTTGGCGCGTTTCCAGGCCGTTTTGCTGAGTGGAATGACCATTTCCGTGACGATATCCGCCGTTTCTGGCTGTGGGGGGATTTGTCACTGGGTCAGTTTGCCCAGCGTTTTGCTGCCTCCAGCGAGGTATTCAACCAACGTGGGCGTGCGCCTTATGTCAGCATCAATATGCTGACGGCCCACGACGGCTTTACCTTGCAGGACGTAGTGAGTTTCAAGGAGAAACATAACCAGCCTAACGGAGAGGGAAACCGTGATGGCAGCGACCAAAACTTTAGCTGTAACCACGGAGTTGAAGGCCTGATTGCCGACGAAACCGTTTTGCAACGCCGCCAGGCCAGCCAGCGAGCACTGCTTGCCACGCTGCTTCTGGCACAGGGGACACCGATGCTGCTGGCCGGTGATGAGCACGGAAATAGCCAGCAAGGCAACAACAATGCTTACTGTCAGGATAACGCAACCACCTGGCTCGATTGGGCCAATGCGGATGAGTCACTGACTGCATACACCGCCGCGCTGATCCGCTTGCGCCAGCAAATTCCTGCTTTGCAGGCAGACCGCTGGTGGCAGGAGGGAGACGGCAGCGTGCAGTGGTTAAACGCGCAGGGGCAGCCGCTCAGTGCGCAACAGTGGGAACAGGGTGATCGCTGCTTGCAGATCCGCCTGTCGCAACGTTGGCTGATGGTGATCAACGCCACCCAGCAGACCGTTGAGATGACGTTACCCGAGGGTGATTGGCAGGTTGTCGCCCCCTTCGCTCAGGAAGATTCGCGGGCGGTTTTACCCGCCTGGTGCCAGGTTGCGCATTCGCTTTGCGTGCTGGTAGAGAAAAATTAAAAGGAGTCAGTTATGGTTAAGCACGAAAATAAAGACCCTCTGATGTTGGCGCGCCAACTGCCGAATAAATCTGTTGCCCTGATATTGGCAGGCGGCCGTGGCTCGCGTTTGAAAGATTTAACCTCTACCCGCGCCAAGCCAGCCGTTCACTTCGGTGGCAAGTACCGCATCATCGATTTTGCCATGTCCAACTGCCTGAACTCAGGGATCCGCCGTATGGGGGTGATCACTCAGTATCATTCCCATACGTTGGTGCAGCATATTCAGCGGGGCTGGTCGTTCCTCAACGAAGAGATGAACGAGTTTGTCGATCTGCTGCCTGCCCAGCAGCGTCTGAGCACCGAACACTGGTACAAAGGCACCGCGGATGCGGTCTACCAGAACCTGGACATCATTCGCCGCTATGAAGCGGAATACGTGGTGATCCTGGCGGGCGACCATATTTATAAAATGGACTACTCGCGCATGCTGATCGACCACGTCGAGAAAGGGGCGCAGTGCACGGTGGCCTGTATTCCGGTACCGCGCAAGGAAGCCAGCGAGTTTGGCGTGATGAAGGTGGACGATAATGACCTGATCCTCGAATTCCTGGAGAAGCCAGCCAATCCGCCAGCCATGCCTGGCAACCCGGAGATGTCACTGGCCAGCATGGGCATCTATATTTTCAACGCCAGCTACCTCTTCCAACTGCTGGAAGAGGATATGTCGACCCCTGGTTCCACCCACGATTTCGGTAAGGATCTGATCCCCAAAATTACCGCGCAGGGTGCTGCCTGGGCGCATCCGTTTACTCTTTCCTGTGTGGGATGTGGTCCGAATCTACCGCCGTATTGGCGTGATGTCGGGACCTTGGAAGCCTACTGGCGCGCCAACCTCGATCTGGCTTCGGTAACGCCTGAGCTGGATATGTACGACCGTTCCTGGCCGATCCGCACCTATATGGAGCCACTGCCACCGGCCAAATTTGTGCAAGACCGTTCCGGCAGCCATGGTATGACCATGAACTCGCTGGTGGCCGGTGGGTGCATTGTCTCCGGTTCGGTGGTGGTGCATTCGGTGCTGTTCTCGAAGGTGCGGGTGAACTCCTTCTGCACTATCGACTCTTCTGTATTACTGCCCGATGTCAACGTTGGCCGCTCCTGCCGCCTGCGCCGCTGCATTATCGATCGCGCCTGCCATATTCCCGAAGGCATGGTGATTGGTGAAAACGCCGAGGAAGACAGCAAGCGTTTTTACCGTTCGGAAGAGGGCATCGTGCTGGTGACGCGCGAAATGTTGGCAAAACTGTAGCCATTCTGGCCGGAACCTTGGGCGTGGCAAGCCGCGCCCCTTATCTCCGTAAAGACGTTTTTACCGAATTTCAGGAGTAATAATGCAGGTTTTACACGTATGTTCCGAGATGTTCCCACTGCTTAAAACCGGCGGGCTTGCAGACGTGGTTGGCGCATTACCGACGGCGCAGATTGCCGCAGGAGCTGATGTTCGGGTGCTATTACCGGCTTTTCCTGACGTGCGCAACGGTATCCCGGACACGGTACTGGTTGCCGAGATCGACTCTTTTGCCGGGCGCGTAGGCCTGCGTTATGGCACCTATCATGGCGTAGGCGTTTACCTGATCGATGCCCCCTGGCTGTACGACCGGCCGGGCAGCCCGTACCACGATCAGTCGATGTATGCCTACCCGGACAACCACCGCCGTTTTGCCTTGCTGGGCTGGATGGCCTGCGAGCTGGCGAAGGGGCTGGATCATTACTGGCGGCCAAAACTGGTCCATGCTCACGACTGGCATGCCGGCTTGGCCTGCGCTTATCTGGCGGCTAATGGCCACCCGGCACGCTCGATCTTCACCGTACACAATCTGGCCTATCAGGGGCTATTCTCTGTCCACCATATGGCGGAGCTGTGGTTGCCATCGTCATTCTTGAATATCTATGGCCTGGAGTTTTACGGCCAGATGTCTTTCCTGAAAGCAGGCCTGTACTACGCCGACCATATCACCGCCGTCAGCCCGACCTATGCGCGTGAAATTACCCAGCCGGAGTTTGGTTACGGGATGGAAGGGTTGCTCCAGGAGCGGCAGCGGCAGGGGAGATTGAGCGGCATTCTCAACGGTGTTGATGACAAGATTTGGGACCCGTCACACGATGCGCGCCTCGCGGCACGCTATGACGCCGACAGCTTGAAAAACAAGGCCAAGAACAAGGTTCATCTGCAAAAAGCCATGGGGCTGCAGGTGGATGAATCGTTGCCACTGTTTGCAGTGGTCAGTCGTTTGACCAACCAGAAAGGGTTGGATCTGGTGCTGGAGGCTCTGCCAGCGTTGCTGGAACAAGGGGGGCAGTTGGTGCTGCTGGGAGCGGGGGACGCGGTATTGCAGCAGGCTTTCCTGGCCGCGGCGGCCGATTATCCGGAACAGGTCGGCGTGCAGATTGGCTACCACGATGCCTTCTCCCACCGCATTATCGGCGGGGCGGACGTGATCCTGGTGCCCAGCCGCTTTGAGCCTTGCGGGTTAACACAGCTTTATGGCCTGAAATATGGCACGTTGCCGCTGGTGCGCCGCACCGGCGGGTTGGCAGATACGGTGGTGGACTGTGCGCTGGAGAACCTGGCCGACGGCACTGCCAGCGGGTTTGTATTTGATGATTGTGATGCCGTTGCCCTGGGCAATGCCATTCGGCGTGCTCTGGTGCTGTGGAGCCGGCCGAGACATTGGCATCACGTACAACGCCATGCCATGAGTCTGGATTTTGGCTGGCAAGTCGCGGCAAAGGAATATCTGTCGCTTTATCAACGCTTGTTGTAATCACGTACTTGGGATTGAATTACTATGACTTCACCGTTTAGTTACACCTCACCCACGGTCAGTGTCGAAGCGCTGAAACATTCCATCGCCTATAAACTGATGTTTATTGTCGGTAAGGATCCGGCTATCGCCACCCAGCACGACTGGCTTAATGCCGTGCTGTTTGCGGTGCGCGACAGGATGGTGGAACGTTGGTTGCGATCCAATCGCGCCCAGCTTTCACAAGATGTCCGGCAGGTGTATTACCTGTCGATGGAGTTTCTGCTTGGCCGTACGCTGTCGAATGCGCTGTTATCGATGGGGATTTACCAGGATATTGAGGACGCACTCGGTGAGATGGGTCTGAACCTGAGTGAGCTGCTTGAGGAAGAGAACGATCCTGGCTTGGGCAATGGCGGCCTGGGGCGTTTGGCTGCCTGCTTCCTGGATTCCTTGGCCACGCTGGCGCTGCCTGGCCGGGGCTACGGTATTCGCTATGAATATGGCATGTTCAAGCAGAACATCGTCGATGGCCAACAGATGGAGTCGCCGGATTATTGGCTGGAATACGGCAACCCGTGGGAATTTCCGCGCCATAATACCCGCTATAAAGTGCGTTTTGGTGGCCGCGTTCAGCAGGAAGGGGCGAAGGCCCGCTGGGTGGAAACCGAAGAGATTATCGCTATCGCCTACGATCAGGTGATCCCGGGCTTTGATACCGATGCCACCAACACGCTGCGTTTGTGGAGCGCTCAGGCCAGTAATGAAATCAACCTGGGTAAGTTCAACCAGGGGGATTATTTTGCCGCAGTGGAAGATAAAAACCACTCCGAGAACGTTTCGCGCGTGCTCTATCCTGATGACTCCACCTATTCCGGGCGTGAACTGCGCCTGCGGCAGGAGTATTTCCTGGTTTCAGCCACTACCCAGGACATCCTCAACCGCCATTGGACGATGCACAAAACCTTCGACAATCTGGCCGACAAGATTGCCATCCACCTCAATGATACCCACCCGGTGTTGTCGATCCCTGAGCTGATGCACCTGCTGATTGATGAGCACAAATTCAGCTGGCTGGATGCCTGGGAAGTGGTGGAAAAAGTGTTCTCCTATACCAACCACACCTTGATGAGCGAAGCGCTGGAAACCTGGCCGGTTGATATGCTGGGCAAAATACTGCCGCGCCACCTGCAACTGATCTTCGAAATCAACGACCATTTCCTCAAGCAGGTACAGCAAGTGGTACCGGGCGATGATCAATTGCTGGCACGGGTCTCCATCATTGATGAAACCAACGGGCGCAGAGTGCGTATGGCGTGGTTGGCTGTGGTCGCCAGCCATAAGGTGAATGGCGTCTCGGCACTGCACTCCGAACTGATGGTACAGTCCCTGTTTGCCGATTTTGCTCGCGTATTCCCCGATCGCTTCTGCAATAAAACCAACGGGGTCACGCCGCGTCGCTGGCTGGGGTTGGCTAACCGGCCATTATCCAAAGTGCTGGATGACAGTATTGGTCATCACTGGCGTACCGATCTCAGCCAGCTTGGCGAAATCAAAGCGAATGCGGATTACCCGAGCTTCTTGCAGGCCGTACAGGCTGCCAAACGGCAGAATAAAGAGCGGCTAGCGGGGTATATCGCGAAAAAGCTCAACGTGGTGGTGAACCCCGACGCGTTGTTCGACGTGCAAATCAAACGGATCCACGAATATAAGCGGCAATTGCTGAACGTATTACATGTGATCACGCGTTATAACCGTCTGTTGCAGGATCCTGATGCCAAACGCGTACCGCGCGTGGTGATCTTCGCGGGTAAAGCGGCTTCGGCCTACTATGCCGCCAAACAGATCATCCGTTTGATCAATGACGTAGCGAAGGTGATCAACAACGATCCGCGAGTGCATGATGATTTGAAGGTGGTGTTTATCCCTAACTACGGGGTAAGCCTGGCCCAGATGATCATTCCGGCGGCCGATCTTTCCGAGCAGATCTCGCTGGCGGGGACAGAGGCTTCGGGCACCAGTAATATGAAGTTTGCTCTCAACGGTGCCTTGACCATTGGTACGCTGGACGGGGCCAACGTCGAAATGCTGGAACATGTGGGTGAAGAGAACATCTTTATCTTTGGCAATACCGCCGATCAGGTGGAAGCGCTGCGCCGAGATGGGTATAACCCACGTCAGTATTACGAGCAGGATGAAGAGTTGCATCTGGCTTTGACGCAGATCGCTACCGGGGTGTTCAGCCCTGAAGAGCCCAAGCGCTACAGCAGCCTGTTCGATTCACTGGTCAATCTTGGCGACCACTATCAGCTGTTGGCCGATTATCGCAGCTATGTGGATACGCAGGATAAGGTGGATGAGGTGTATCTCAATCAGGACGACTGGACCAGGCGCGCGATACTCAATATCGCCAACATGGGCTACTTCTCTTCCGACCGCACGATCCAGGAGTACGCGGACGAGATCTGGAATATCAAACCGATAAAGCTGTAATAGCCAAGGGCCGGATCACCGGCCCTTGAATTTAACTTGTTGCGTCCCGTATGCCGTAGGGGCGCTGCATGCTGCGCCCGCCTACTCACACCTCAATCAAGACGCCAATGACAACGCTTTTGGTTTGGCATTTTCTGCCAGCCAGGTTTTCACCCGCGCCTGCTGTTCTTCGCTGAGCCACATCCCCAGTTTGGTACGACGCCACAGGGCATCATCCAGCTCGACAACCCACTCTTTCTCAACCAGATAGCGCAGTTCAGCTTCGTACAGGTCATGGCCGAAGTCTTCACCCAAATCGCTCAGGCTATTGGCATTGGCCAGGATTATTTCGCTGTGGCTACCATAAGTACGGGCGTAACGACGAGCCAATGACTCTGTCATCCAACCGTGCTGACGGCGCAGTTTAGCAGCATAGCTATCGCGATCGCCGTCAATATTGCCCCCCGGCAGGGAACCGTTTTTGGTCCACGCCGGGCCACAGCCAGGATAGTAGTGAGCCAACTTCTCCATCGCGTGCTCGGCCAGCTTGCGGTAGGTGGTGAGTTTGCCACCGAATACGGAAAGCAGTGGGGCTTTGCCCTGCTCGTCATGTACATCCAGCGTATAGTCGCGAGTTACGGCCTGCGGTGAGTCAGACTCATCATCACACAGCGGGCGCACGCCAGAGTAGGTCCAGACGATATCGTCACGGCCCAGCTGTTTTTTGAAGTGGTCGTTATATACCTTCAGCAGGTAGTCAATTTCGTTATCGTCGATCTTCACGTCTTTCGGATCGCCGTGGTATTCCACGTCGGTGGTGCCAATGATGGAGAACTCGTCCAGCCACGGAATGACAAACACGATACGGTGGTCTTCGTTCTGCAAGATATAAGACTGTGGCTGGTTATGTGCCCGAGGTACCACGATATGGCTGCCTTTGATCAGGCGGATACCGTAAGGAGACTTGAGCTTCAGGCCATCGTCGAAGAAATGTTTTACCCATGGGCCGGTGGCGTTCACCAGGCCTTTGGCGCGCCAGGTAAAGGTTTTGCCGCTGTCGACATCGGTGGCTTCTACCATCCACAGGCCATTTTCGCGCCAGGCGCGGGTCACTTTGGTGCGGGTGCGCACTTCGCCACCGCGTTCGGCCACGGCTTGGGCATTCAGTACGACCAGGCGCGCATCGTCTACCCAACAATCAGAATATTCGAAACCGCGCTTTAAGTCTGGCTTCAGGACGGACTCTGGTCCAAAGCGCAAACCTTTACTGCCTGGCAGGCTGGTGCGTTTGCCCAAATGATCGTACAGGAACAGGCCGATACGGATCATCCAGGCCGGGCGCAGATGAGGCTGGTGCGGCAGGCGGAAACGCATTGGGAAGGCGATATGCGGTGCCAGTTTCAGCAGCACTTCACGTTCGGCCAGCGCTTCGCTGACCAGACGAAACTCGTAGTGTTCCAGGTAGCGCAGGCCACCGTGGATCAGTTTTGAACTGGCGGAAGACGTAGCACAGGCCAAGTCTTGCGCTTCCAGTAGCAGTACGGACAGCCCACGCCCGGCTGCATCGGCTGCGATGCCGGCTCCGTTGATACCACCACCGATAACGATCAAGTCTTTGGTTTCCACGTTAACTTCCTCCTGGTGTTCGAAATAGCTCTTTTATGTTCGTTTTCGCTCATTATTGTAATCGGAAACCAACAAGCAAGCCAAGAGTTAACCAAACAAAAACATTCTTGCGTGATAGAGGTAACAGTTTGGTGATAGTAGGTATACAAATTGAAGGGATATTTGACGCCGTTTCGCTTAGCTGCATCCGCCGCAAACCCATGCCCATTGCGGGCGTGGATATAAGGAAGTTTTTGAGTTTGGTGACGAAGCGACAGGGATGGGTAGGGGGGGGAACATAAATATGGGCATTATTTCAATCCTGACAACGCCTCCTCCATTAACTGGCCAAGCATTGCCCGCGCAGTGAGATTCTCACCGTCGGTCTTGGTCTGCTCAAGTGTGATCCCCAGATTTCCGAGTGTTGGCAGAAGGTTGCCCGCTATGCGCAGATCTCCTGGCATGCCTAGGTGCGTGCGCACGGTCAGACCAAACCCGGCCTTTACCGCAGCCCAGATACCGCTCAGGCTGTGGCTGACAAACATTACCCTCCAGGGGATCCCTGCATGATCCAGGCTGGTAGTAGCACGCGAGCGCATCAGGCACGGGTTTTCAAACATCACCAGTGGTAGCGGCTCACCCTTTGCCAGCAAAGCAGGAAGATCCAGGTCCGGATGGTAAATCCACTCTAGTTGGCGTTCGCCTAACCGTCGGCCTTCGCGTATCTGTGCATCTGGCTGCCACATGAGTGCCATATCGACCGTTTTATCGACTAATGCGGTCTGCAGCACACGTTGACGGTCAACCCTGGCGATGATCTTCAGCTCTGGATGATGGCGTCTGAACTGGCCGAGGATCCCAGGCATCAGTGATTCACCAAAATCCTCCTGCATACCAATGCTGATCTCCCCCTTTAACAATTCTCCTTTCAGAGCACGCTGTGTTTCATCGTTTAGCTCAAGCATGCGCCGCGCATAACCCATCAGCATTTCACCCTGAGGGGTCAGTTCCAGATGGCGCCCTTTTTTCATCACCAATGTCGCGTTGCACTGCATTTCCAGCTTTTTTAACTGGGCGCTGACGGCAGAAGTGGAGCGGGACAGGCGTGTTGCCGCCAGCGCAAAGCTGCCACATTCAATGCCGGTAACAAAGCTGCGTAGTGCATCCAGATCCAGCGCGGGTAAAAGCTTCTGCATTATCATCCTTATATTCAGGATGGTTGGTCCTGATTAATTCGATTTTCAGGATTTTACTATCACGCCAGAATGGGTTGACTGTCAATACGGAGAGAATGCCATGACCCAATCCACCGACCGAGACATGCTTGCCCGACTGGCCCCCAAACTGGCTGAATTGAGCAAGGAGGTTCTTTTTGATGATATATGGCAGCGCGGTGAACTCTCCCCGCGTGATCGCAGCCTGATAACATTGTCTGCTCTGGCTGCGCTGGGGCGGGTGCAACAGCTACCGTGGCACCTCGATTTTGCTCGGAAAAATGGTCTGAGCCAGCAGGAGATTATTGAAGCGTTCACCCATTTGGCTTTTTATGCAGGCTGGCCGGCCGCAGTATCTGCAATCGGCTGTATTGATGAGGAGAGTATCTGATGCCCTTCAGCCGAATTACACTTCGCCAAGGCTACAGTGAGACACAACTTCAGAAAATTTCTGACATTTTGCACCAGAGCCTGACGGAGGAGTTTGACGTTCCGCCAGACGACCGTTTTCAGGTCATTGAAACGCTACCTGCCAGCCAGCGCATTTTTGACCGGCATTATCAGAGCAATGAACGCAGCGACAACTTTGTCCTGTTTCAGATCATCGCAGGAAAGCCGCGTACCGCCGGGCAGAAGCAGAGTTTTTACCATGTGCTGAGTGAGCGCCTGAACAGGGGGCTGAATATTCATCCCGATGATGTCATGGTGATTATTCAGTACAACAACGCCGCTGACTGGAGCTTCAGCAATGGTCGCATGTATTGCCCTGGGGGATGAGCTAATTCGTGGCACGTTAGGCCCCCTCTCCATTTAGTGAGGGGGCGGGGCGATCAGCAGAGTTCCAGCTGTACGTCGTACTGCTCGATAATCTTCATCACGCTGGGTGGCGGAGCCTGATCGGTAAACAGATAGTCGATCAGGTTCATGTTCCCCAGGTTCACCATCGCGTTACGGCCAAACTTGGAATGGTCGGTAACCAACATCACGCAGCGGGAGTTTTCAATAATCGCGCGTTTGGTTCGCACTTCGTGATAGTCGAATTCGAGCAGCGAGCCATCCATATCGATGCCGCTAATGCCGAGAATACCGAAATCCAGGCGGAACTGGGAGATAAAGTCCAGCGTGGCTTCGCCCATGATGCCGCCATCACGGGTACGTACCTCACCACCGGCCAGGATCAGGCGGAAATCTTCTTTGGCAGTGAGCAGGGTGGCCACGTTCAGGTTGTTGGTCACGACCCGCAGATTTTTATGGCCCATCAAGGCGTGGGCTACCGCTTCCGGCGTGGTACCAATATCGATAAACAGCGTGGCGCCGTCCGGTATCTGGCTGGCTACGCGCTGGGCGATTCGGGCTTTCTCTTCCGACCACATCACCTTGCGATCGTGATAAGCGGTGTTTACCGAACTGGAAGGTAACGCAGCTCCACCGTGATGACGCTGTATTTTGTTCTGATCGGCCAGGTCATTCAAATCACGGCGAATGGTTTGCGGGCTGACGGCAAAGTGCTCCACCAGCTCTTCCGTACTGACATATCCCTGTAGGCGCACTAATTCGATAATTGCGTCATGACGCTGTGTTTGCTTCACGATATTCCCCTAATACACCGATGTGCCTGGTTGTTATTGTTCGTTGTGCGCGCGATGCCGCGTATCCCAGAATGCCATTAATAACCCTATCACTAAACCGGCAACGTGTGCCGCATTGGCGATCGACATTCCTAAAATATCGAAATAACCGGCCACCAGCCAGAGCGCGGAAAAGACCATCAAGCCCCGTGGCAGGTTCAAACCGCGTTCCGGTGCGCGTTCACCGCTCAGCCAGACATAGCCCATCAGCGCGTAAACTACCCCGGAAAGCCCGCCGAACAGCGCACCGCTGAACAGCGACTGTGCCCAGCCGCTAAAGAAGGCTGATACTACGGCGATCACAAACAGCTTGCCGGTGCCGAGGAGTTTTTCCAGCGGACCACCAAGATACCACCACCACATCAGGTTAAAGGTAATGTGCAGCAGCGAGAAGTGCAAAAACGCATGGCTGACCCAGCGCCACAGCTGGCCATATTGCGAGCTGTTTTGCGGCCAGGAGAGCCAGAACATGACGGTATCATCACCCAGCACCTGCATCAGGATATAGACCAGAATGCACAGGCTCATCACCGTTAGCGTCAGCGGCCCTGCCTTGCTGCGGATGATTTGCAGGTAAGAAAACTGTTGATACTGTAGACCGGCATCGGTGCTGCCTGCCTGCCAACTGGCGGCCTGATAGCGGCGGTTGAACGGATCGAGCAGGAACTGTTGCAGTTCGTGTTGCACCTGCTCCAGATGGGCCTCGTCCGCCAGCCAGATTTCGGCTGCATCGCCCGTGGCGCGGACTTCAAGTACAACCCCTTGCGTTGCCATGTAATCGACAAAGGCCTGCGCCAGGCGAGGGTTGGATACGGCGATCACTCGAACCATAGATTTTCCGTCTAAGTAGATGACTTTGGCCACGGGCAAAACCGCCGATGGCATTGGCGGCTGATTATACCGTTGAAATCCTGAGCGCAGGGAAGGGATCTGACAAAAACAGTGCAGAATTCAGCGATTGGCCGCCCAGAAAGGCGGCCCAAAGGGGGTTAGGCGGAGGTCTCAACGTCCTGTGGGAACTGGCGGGCCCAGGCCTCAAAGCCGCCATCAATACTGTAAACCGCGTCAAACCCCTGATGCAGCAGGTACTGCGCGGCGCTACGGCTGCTGTTGCCGTGATAGCACATGACCATCACCGGGCGATCGAACTCGTTCTGCTGCATAAATGCGGACAGGGTGGCATTGGTCAGATGAAAAGCGCCTGGCGTATGCCCAGCCTCAAAGCTTTGTGGATCGCGGATATCAACCAGTGCGGTGCTACCGTCTTTCAGGCGTTGGTGTGCTTGCACAACGTCGATCGTTTCAAACTGTTCCATAACTGCAAAATACCGGGTAATGGGATAATGTCTTTATTGTATCCAATTTTTGCAGGTATTAGACCAGAGCAACAGCAGGGACTTTATCCCCGCCGCCTTGCAGCCGTAGCGTTGTTACCAGCGATAGCTCACACCCAAGGTGCCACCGTAATCCTGGTAGCTGTTGGCTCCCATGGTGATCCCGCCTTCGAACCACAGCTGCATGTTGTAAGTGCTAGGCGAATGCAGGCCTAACTTGACCTCAAAAAGATCATTCAGAGCGTTGGTCTCTACCCGCGTATCATTAAAGTTGACCGCGTTTTTGCCACTATTATGCCACCAGTTGGTGGCGAGATAGGCGGTAGTATAATCGTCTTGATCGCTGTACCAGCGAATACCGACGCGTGAAGTAAAGTTTGGCGCATCGGCCTGATGAATATAGACGCCTGCCGGATCCTGATAATTATCGGCATCGAAGCGGTTATAAATAATCTGCAGCTGTGGCTCGATAATCAACTCGAGTGCCGAAAAAGGCTGTAGGGCATAGCCAGTTTCCAGCGAAGCGCTAAAGCCGGTGCTGTCATAATTCTGTTTGCCCTGCGCATAGGTCACGCTGTTGTTAAACCAGGCATATTGCAGCCAGGAATCCACATACGCCCCAGAATGCTTTTTCTTATCCTGATACCAGGTGCTGTAAGCGCCGATAGAATAGCCGTCGACTTTACCTTCGGATGAGAGTGTGGCGCTGTTAGCACTGCTCTTGGCGTGGCCGTAGCCGGTCATCAGGCCTGCCGTCCACTCTTCTTTGTTGTTATCCAAGGCCAGCAAATCCCCGCCAAGCATAAAGACCTGACGATCCATATCGACGGGCAAACCATTATCGCCCGCGCTCAGATCCTTGCTGTGATAACCCGAAGCGCGCATCCAGAATTGACTGTCTCCTGGCGCGGTCTTTCTTTGGTGTAGGGTATGAGAAAATAACGTTGATGCGGCAACCTGATTACCCAGATAAACCCCGGCATCGGGCCGAGAACTATAATCGATGAGGGTATCCGTGCTCGCTATGGCTGGAGAGGTGGTGAGATAAATCCCGACCACAATAAGTGTTTTCCTGTTTATTGCCACAATCCCAACTCCCTATGGAAATTTGCCGCAATAGTACCCAGATGAAACGATAATGTCATGAGAAAACAGGCGGGCTTTAGAGTGATCGTGAGTGATATCGCTCGACCTATTTATTTGGTGGATGTATCAGGCTCTATATATTACCTAAACTATAGGTTGCTTAATAAAAGGAGAATGAATGTTCATCCTGGGAAATCACCCAGGATGACAAAAATAGATAGCAAGGCAGCGGCGTAAAGGTTAAACCAACTGAACATCCACCCCTTGCAGGCGCAGTTGCTCGACTATCGCCGGATCGGCATCGCGCCCGGTAATCACGATATCGATCTGCTCGGTGCGGCTGAACAGCATACCGGCCCGTTGGCCGACCTTACTGCTGTCCACCAACACCACCAGCTTACCGACGTAGTTGAGCATCTTCTGCTCTGCCATGGCGGTCAGCATGTCGGTTTTATATAGCCCGTCGCTGGTGAGGCCGATCCCGCTGGTGAACATCCAGTGCCCGGCATACAGGGTGGCATCGCCGTCTTGGGGAGCCAGGGTGATCGACTGACTTTTATTGTACTGTCCACCCATGATCACCACGCTTTCGTGCTCACGTTCGATCAGGTAGTTGGCCAGCGGCAGGTAGTTGGTGATCACCTGCACCTCTTTACCGCACATCTCACGCCCCAGCAGAAAGGCGGTGGAACCGCAGTTGATTACTACACTCTCACCTGCCTGGCAAAGCTGAGCGGCCGCTTTGGCGATACGCATCTTCTCATCCAGATGCTGAGTTTGATGGATATTGAGCGGTGTCCAGGTGGGGCGAGGGGTGCTGGTGGCTTCGGCACCGTTACGCACCTTACGCAGCTTACCGGTCTCATTGAGTTTATTGATGTCGCGGCGCGCGGTTGCCGGTGAGATCTCGAAGGCGCTAATCACATCGGCCACGGAAATTTGCCCCTTACGCTGTAAGAGATCGAGAATGGCATTATGGCGCTGGGATTCGGTCATTCGGGCTCCGTCTGGAAATGAGAACGTTCCCCCGTCTTCAGGGGATATGCCGTGATTATATGCGCACCTGCTGATGATTTGAATCATCCGTGTGCAGAAGTGCGCATAAAGCTGCAGCGGCGTCACGTTCTCACGCTTGACCGTTACAGGAAGGATTTAAATGGCAAATCCGGTTCAAGGGTAAAGCAATCATCAAAGCCGCGTGGATAGTGGTATTCAAAGTTGTCTTTGTCCAGCGGCCAGGTGAATTTGCCCCCCACCTGCCAGATAAACGGCTTAAAGCCATATTTCAGCCGGTCCTTTTTCATTTCCCACAGTACGCGGATTTCCTGCGGATCGGCCTGAAAGTTCGACCAGATATCATGATGGAACGGGATCACTACCTTGGCGTTCAGCGATTCCGCCATACGCAGAATGTCGGCGCTGGTCATTTTATCGGTTATGCCGCGTGGGTTTTCGCCATAGGAGCCAAGCGCCACGTCGATCTGGTGATCGTTGCCGTGCTTGGCGTAATAGTTGGAGTAGTGGGAGTCCCCGCTGTGGTAAAGATTGCCCCCAGGAGTCTTGAACAGGTAGTTGACCGCCCGCTGATCCATGCCATCTGGCAGCATGCCCGCCGCTTTTTGCTCCACCGGCAAGGTGATCAGCGCCGTACGATCGAAGGCATCCAACGCGCAGATCTCCACGTCTTTGATTTTGATGACATCGCCAGGCTTCACTACGATGCAGCGCTCCGCCGGTACGCCCCAGCCAAGCCAGATATCCACGCAGCTCTGCGGCCCGATAAAGGGCACGTTGGCGGCACAGTTTTGCATCACCGCGGCGGCGACGTTGACGTCGATATGGTCGTTATGATCGTGAGTGGCCAGTACGGCATCAATCTGCCTGATGGCAAAGGGATCGAGGACGAACGGCGTGGTGCGCAGATTGGGCTGCAGCTTCTTCACCCCGGCCATGCGTTGCATCTGGTGGCCGGTTTTCATCAGCGGATTAGCGTGGCTCTGCTTGCCGGTACCACACCAGAAATCGACGCAAAGATTAGCATTTTCCTCTGATTTCAACCAGATACCAGTACATCCCAGCCACCACATGGCGAAGGTGCCGGGGGCAACCTGCTCTTGCTCAATTTCTTCATTTAGCCAGGAGCCCCATTCCGGAAAGGTATTCAGGATCCAGGACTCGCGGGTGATGGTAGTGACTTTACTCATGATTCGTTCCTCATCATCAGGGCATTTTACATCAAATTGAATCACAAATTATCATATTGTGATTCAATTTGATTTGTTTTGCTGAATCTAGCACCGTTTATTTATCCTGACAACCGCTGTTTAGCCGGTTTAAATCTGGCGTTTTACCTCGGTGATTCGGCTTTATGCACAACAGGTCATTCATTAACTTGTATTTAATTCAATGGGTAATGGAATTTACGTCAACCCGGCTCATTGAATGTACAAATTTTTACCCTATAACTTGCGAGGTTGTTCACAAATAATCATTTATGATCTTTTGGTGATTCGCTGTGATTGCTATGGTTAGCCTATCCCTGCGTTATAGTGACGCGTTGGCCTGGCGACCAGCGGCGTTCCCTACGGCGCATAAACGCTACATGGAGAGCCGTATGGAAACCCTCTACACCATCTTCACCGTGTTTTTTAATCAGGTAATGACCAATGCTCCGTTGTTACTGGGGCTGGTCACGCTGCTGGGCTATCTGCTATTGCGCAAAAGCGCGGCGGTGATCATCAAAGGCACCATCAAAACCATCATCGGCTTTATGCTGTTGCAGGCCGGTTCCGGCATCCTGACCGGTACCTTCAAACCGGTGGTGGCCAAGCTTTCCGAGGTTTATGGCATCAACGGTGCCATCTCAGACACCTACGCCTCGATGATGGCGACCATTGAACGGATGGGGGATGCCTATAGCTGGGTGGGTTATGCGGTGCTGCTGGCACTGGCGCTGAATATTGTCTATGTCTTGCTGCGGCGCATCACCGGCATCCGCACCATTATGCTGACGGGCCATATCATGTTTCAGCAGGTGGGGCTGATCGCGGTGTTCTTCTACATCTCCGGTTACGACATGTGGACCACCATATTGTGTAGCGCCCTGATCGCCTCGCTGTATTGGGGGATCACCTCCAACATGATGTTCAAGCCCACCCAATCGGTGACGGAAAACAGCGGTTTTTCCATTGGCCACCAACAGCAGTTTGCCTCCTGGGTAGCCTATAAGGTGGCGCCTTACCTCGGTAAAAAAGAGGACAGCGTGGAAGACCTCAAGCTGCCCGGCTGGCTGAATATCTTCCATGACAATATCGTTTCCACCGCCATCGTGATGACGGTGTTCTTTGGCATCATTCTCTGTTCCTTCGGGCTCAATACTCTGCAGCAGATGGCGGGTAAAACCCATTGGACGATCTACATCCTGCAAACCGGCCTGATGTTTGCCGTCGCTATCTTCATCATCGTGCAGGGCGTGCGGATGTTCGTTGCCGAACTGACCGAAGCCTTCAACGGCATCTCCCAACGCCTGATCCCTGGGGCGGTGCTAGCCATCGATTGCGCCGCCATTTACAGCTTTGCGCCCAATGCGGTGGTGTGGGGCTTTATGTGGGGTACCGTAGGGCAACTGATCGCGGTGGGCGTACTGCTGGCGCTTGGTTCCTCCATCATGATCATCCCTGGTTTTATCCCGATGTTTTTCTCCAACGCCACCATCGGCGTGTTTGCCAACCATTTTGGCGGCTGGCGTGCGGCGATGAAGATTTGCCTGGTGATGGGGATGATCGAAATCTTTGGCTGCGTATGGGCCATCAAACTGACCGGGCTAAGCGCCTGGATGGGGATGGCGGACTGGTCAATCCTGGCACCGCCGCTGATGCAGGGCCTGAGCTTCGGCCTGTGGTTTATGGGCGTGGTGGTAGTTATCGCGCTGTTGTACATGTTCTTCGCCGGGCGCACGTTGCGCGCGGAAGAGGATGCGGAAAAACAACTTACTGAATCGGCTTCAAACTAACTGGAGAGCACAACATGACGGTACGAATTCTGGCGGTATGCGGTTGTGGGCAGGGTAGTTCCATGATCATGAAAATGAAAGTCGACCAGTTCCTCACCCAACAAGGCGTAGACCACACGGTCAACAGCTGCGCGGTGGGGGAATACAAATCCGAACTGAGCGGCGCCGACATCATTATTGCCTCCACCCACGTGGCTGACGAAATCATCGTCAGTGGCAACAAGTATGTGGTGGGGGTGCGCAATATGCTGTCTGCCGCCGATTTCGGCCCCAAGCTGATGGACGTGATCGGCACTCATTTTCCCAAAGACATCAAGTGAGGCAACGGCAATGAAGCTGAGTGATTCGCTGGCGCACAACAAGTCGATTTTGTTGCAGGCCGAGGCACAAGACTGGCAGCAGGCGGTGAAAATCGGCGTCGATCTGTTGGTGGAGGCCGGTGTGGTAGAACCTCGCTATTTCAATGCCATTCTGGCCGGTGTTAAGCAGTTTGGCCCGTACTTTGTCTTGGCCCCGGGGCTGGCAATGCCCCACGGCAGGCCGGAGGAGGGAGTGTTAAAAACCGGTTTTGCGCTGGTCACGCTGAAAACGCCGGTTCGTTTTGGCGATGAGGACAACGACCCGATCGATATCCTGATCACCATGGCGGCGGTGGATGCCAAAACGCATCAGGAGGTCGGCATCCTGCAGGTGGTTAACCTGTTCGAAGATGAGGCCAACTTCGATCGCTTGCGAGCCTGCCGTACACCACAGCAGGTACTGGATCTGATAAACCTGACTTCTGCCGCTGCGGCAGCCCACTAAGGAGAGCAAGCAAGATGGCAAATACTTTACCAATGTTGCAGGTTGCGCTGGATAACCAGTCAATGGATGACGCTTATCGCACCACGCGTCTGATCGCCAATGAGGTTGATATTATTGAGGTTGGCACCATTCTGTGCGTGGCCGAAGGGGTACGTGCGGTGCGCGATCTGAAAGCGCTTTACCCAGACCGAATCGTGCTGGCGGATGCCAAAATCGCCGACGCTGGTAAAATCCTCTCGCGCATGTGCTTTGAGGCTAATGCGGACTGGGTCACGGTGATCTGCTGCGCTGATATCAACACCACCAAAGGGGCGCTGGCGGTAGCCAAAGAGTTTAACGGTGATGTGCAGATCGAGTTGACCGGTTTCTGGACCTGGGAGCAGGCACAGGAGTGGCGTGACGCAGGGATCCAGCAAGTGGTTTACCATCGCAGCCGCGATGCGCAGGCCGCCGGAGTGGCATGGAGCGATGCGGATATCACCGCTATCAAACGTCTTACCAGCATGGGCTTCAAGGTGACCGTGACCGGCGGTTTGGCCTTGGAAGATCTGCCGCTGTTCAAGGGCATTCCTATTCACGTGTTTATTGCTGGCCGCAGCATTCGCGATGCCGCTGATCCCGTGGCCGCCGCTCGCGAGTTCAAACGTACTATCGCCCAACTGTGGGGATGATGCTTGCCCCTCACCCCAACCCTCTCCCACAGGGAGAGGGAGCTGGTACGGAGCTGCGTTTAGGTACAAGAGTCATTCTGTTGCATGGTATAGGCAGGATAAAGTAGTCAATTTGTGGCAAGTACGACGCCTTGCGAATTTATGGTTGAGCGCAGTTGTTAAGATGTGGCACGTTCGGTCCCCCTCTCCCACAGGGAGAGGGAGCTGGTACGGAGCTGCGTTTAGGTACAAGAGTCATTCTGTTGCATGGAATAGGCAGGGTAAAGTAGTCAATTTGTGGCAAGTACGACGCCTTGCGAATTTATGGTTGAGCGCAGTTGTTAAAATGTGGCGCGTTCGGTCCCCTCTCCCTGTGGGAGAGGGTTAGGGTGAGGGGCGCTACACTTGGCTTAACCTATTGATCTGCTCTAAAACTACGCACCATAACCCATCATTTTCAGCAACTGCTGCGCCTGCTGCACCGCTTCCTGCCGATGTGCGACCCCCAGTTTCTGGTACAGATTACGGATATGGGTTTTGATGGTGGTGGCCGCCACGGCCAGTTCCCCGGCGATCTGATCGTTGCTGTAACCGGAGTAAATCAGGCCCAGCACCTGCCATTCACGCTGTGTCAGCGGGCTGGTGCGGATCAATTCTGGCACTTGTGGGTGAGTTAGCAGCTTATCGACGAAGTTCTCGTCAAAATGGGCGAACTTGTGCCGGTGGTGCTGGTTGATATCGCGCAGAATGCGCTGGGCGCGATGCTGTTCCATTTCCGGCAGCGTGTTGAGCTGGATCAGTTGACGCAGTTGCTGCGCCATGGCCTCTCCCTCGATCACAAAGTGGCTGATAAACCCGGTACGGTTGGCCAGCGAAAGTGATTCTATCAGCGCGCGCTGGGCATCCGCTTTGCGGTCCATCTGCCAGTAGAGTTGGTTGCTGAGCAGTAGGTTACGATTGAGATCGCTCACCAACCGCAGGCGGCGGGCATTTTCGTTCAGCTCGTCTAACACCACTTCAGCTTCTTCGTACTGCCCAAGCAGGATCTGCACGCGGGCGATATTACGCCATTGCCCCTGCATAAAGTGGTTGTTGGCCATCCCCGGTTTTTCGGTATGGCGCAGCCAATTGGCCGCTGCGGTGGTATCACCGGTCATCTGCCAGTGGATCACCCTTGGTTTATCGGCATTGGTCAGCCAGTCCCGGTGATACTGTGAGCCATGCAGCAGGACTTCGCTGCGCAGCAGGTGAGCATTGGCATTATCCAGATCGCCACGTGCCAGCGAGCATTTCGCCAACATCGCCAGGCATTGCAACTGCTGCTGCGGCTGGTAGTTAGCCAACACCTTCAACCCTTCACGTGCCGCCTCTTCGGCTTCGTCCAACCGTGACCATGACCAGAGCACCTGTGAGCGGATGCGCAGCAGGAATTCGTGCATCGGTAACTGCTCCAGATGCTGTTCACGCACCAGTTCGAAGGCCTTATCCTGCGTTTCATAGGCGGCTTGCAGGAACCCTTGCGCGATCAGAATTTCGCTCTGCTGTAACAGTGCCCACAGCGCATAGTGGTAAGCCTGATGGCGACGAGCCATCTGTTCGGTCTGCTGCATCATGGGCAGAGCCCGTGCCAGCTCTCCTTTGCAGTGGTGAACCTCACCGGTGACGGAGGTGGCCACGATGCGGCTGTAATAGCTGGATAGCGGCAGGAATTTCAGCGCCTCGGTGGCCAGGCGTTCGGCCTCTTCCGGTTTACCGGCGTTGATCGCCACCTGAGCACGCAGCGCGTCAAATTCAGCATGCAGAGTCTGGTCAATGACGATCTTTTGCTGGAGCATGGCCTGTTCGGCGCGTTCCAACTGGGTGTTCACTTCGCTGTAACGGTGCTGGCTTTGTGCCAGCCAGGCTTGCAGCAGGGCCAGTTTCGGGTTCTGGATCAGCCGTTCGTACGGCAGGGCATTCAGACACTCTTCCAGCAAGGCCAGTTCGCTGTGATGGAACAACGACCAGGCATGTTGCAACAGGATATCGCGCAGCATGCTGACATCGCTGGCCGCCAACGCATGGTGAATGGCTTCCGCTGGGTAACCGAGCGCCAACCAACCTTCCGCTGCCGCATGGTGCAGGCCTGGCAGTTCCAGCGCCAATTCCCACTGGCAACGCTGGCGCAGGAACGAGGCAAATAGCGGATGGAAACAGAACCATTCGCCGGTATCGTCCATGCGGTGAATAAACAGGCCTTGGCGTTCAAGCTCTTCCAGGCGCTGCTGGCCGTTGTCTTCCCCGGTCAGGCGAACGATCAACGCGTCGTTCATCGAACGCAGCACCGAGCAACGTAACAGAAATGCGCGGGCATCGGCATCGACGCGATCCAGCACCTCATCCACCAGATAATCGGACAGGTGGCTGGCGTTCAGCCCGGCCAGACGTTTGGCAGATTGCTGAGCGGAAGAGGTGGACTGACGGGCGGAGAGTGCGATCAGCTGCAAGGCGGTTGCCCAGCCTTCCACTTCGTCACACAGACGGCTGCTGTCATTGTGCTCCAGTGGGGAGGTAAGGCGGCAGTCAAAGAACTGTTTCGCCTCCTGGTGATTAAAAGCCAACTGGCGCGTGCTCAGCTCTAACAGCTGATCGCGTACGCGAAGATTGGCAATCCCCAGGGGAGGCAGGGTGCGGGAAAGGATCAGCAGCGTCAGATTTTCGGGCTGGTGGCGTAGGAAGAAGCGCATCGCCTCATGGATCTGGTCATTGGTGATCAGGTGGTAATCGTCGATCACCAGGTACAGCGGCAGGTGCCAGTCAGACAGCTCGATAAACAGCTGAGCAAACAGCGCCGAAAGATTAGCGTATTGGTGTTTCTGGCTTAACGCCTCGCTTTTCACGCAGTGGCCAGCGGTGGCCTGTTGCAGCGCAGCGATCAGATAGCTGGCGAAGCGCTCCGGCTGGTTGTCGCTCTCGTCCAGGGAGTACCATCCCAGATCCGATTTGCCCGCAGCCCATTGTGCCACCAGCGTGGTTTTACCGTAGCCTGCCGGGCAATTGACCAATGTCAGGCGATAGTTCGCCGCACCGGCCAGCTTCGCCAGCAGACGATCGCGTACCACGGTATTTTGCAGCCGTACCGGACGGCTCAGTTTTGATGGGATCAGCATAATATTCCAGGTGTAAAGTGCGGTTCCCGCCGCCGAAGGACTGCCCGAAGGAATTTATTTTACCGTGTTCCTGTCTCGGGACCGGGTTGAGTTAATTATTTTGTAGCTCGTAATTAATCCCCCTCTTTAACTTCGAACATCGTCAACGGTAATGCAACAAGCTTGCGCTTTGGCTTGAAGTTAAATTGCTATTGATCACACTTTTTTATGTTTGCCCCCGGTTCCGCTCTAACTGCGCTTTACATCGCGCCTGATTACCCTCAGAAATTACCCTGTTTTTCGGTTGTTAGTGGACAAGTACAAAACTTCATCAGCTATCATAACTGTGCTAACGTCCTGAGGTTTGCCGTCGATTTTATGCTCACCGGTGATATCGATGGGCTTTCTTACCGCACGCAAGGGGGCTTAAAAAGTGCCTGAGATCACAGTTTCAGCTACGCCCCAATCCTCCTCCCCAGCTAATCCCCAGGCGGGATGATGCCATTGCGGGTTCTCCCCGGCACGATAGTGAAAAAATTGGCCCATTTACTACCCAATGGAACTCAAGTTGCCGCTTGAAAGACGACGGGTACACCGGATAGAGAGTTTTACCTATGTCACAGCCTATGCTCAAAAAGGACGTTTTTCTGGCTGCACTGACTCGTCAGTGGCAGCGTTTTGGCCTCAGCTCCGCACAGCAGATGACTCAGCATCAATGGTGGGAGGCCGTAAGTGCCGCTCTCGCCGAACAGCTGGCCGCGCAGCCTGCGCCGCGTAAAAGCAGCAAGTCGTTGCGCCATGTAAACTACATCTCGATGGAATTCCTGATTGGCCGCCTGACTGCCAACAACCTGATCAACCTCGGCTGGTATGACACCGTTGAGGCGGCGTTGGCAGAGCAAGACGTCAAGTTGGCAGATTTGTTGGAGCAGGAAACCGATCCGGCGTTGGGTAACGGTGGGCTGGGGCGTTTAGCCGCTTGCTTCCTGGACTCGATGGCCACGGTGGAGCAACCGGCTACCGGCTATGGGCTGAACTATCAATACGGGCTGTTCCGTCAGTCGTTCAAAGAAGGTCATCAGCAAGAGGCACCGGATAACTGGCAGCGCGAGAGCTACCCGTGGTTCCGCCATAATGCTGCGTTGGCGGTGGATGTCGGGATTGGTGGCAAGATAGAGAAACTGGCCGATGGTCGTGAGCTGTGGCACCCGGAGTTTACCCTGCGTGGGGAAGCTTGGGATCTGCCGGTGCTGGGCTTCCGTAACGGGGTCACCCAGCCGCTACGCCTGTGGCAGGCAACGCATACTCATCCATTCGATCTGGGGGATTTCAACGACGGCAAATTCCTGCAGGCGGAAAAGCAGGGCGTAGAAGCCGCCAAGCTGACCAAGGTGCTCTATCCGAATGACAACCATCAGGCTGGCAAACGCCTGCGCCTGATGCAGCAGTATTTCCAATGTGCCTGCTCGGTGGCCGATATTCTGCGTAAACACCATCTGGCCGGGCGCAAGATTGAAGAGTTGCCGAAGTACGAAGTGATCCAACTCAACGACACCCACCCAACCATCGCCATTCCAGAGCTGCTGCGTATTTTGCTCGATGAGCATCAACTGGATTGGGATGCAGCCTGGGCGATCACCAGCAAGACCTTTGCCTATACCAACCACACCCTGATGCCGGAAGCCTTGGAGTGCTGGGATGAGAAACTGGTGCGCAGCCTGCTGCCGCGCCACTTCTCTATCATCAAGCAGATCAACGCCAACTTTAAGCGGTTGGTAGACCAACACTGGCCGGGCGATGAGGCGGTGTGGGCCAAGCTGGCAGTGCACCACAACAAGCAGGTGCGCATGGCCAACCTGTGCGTGGTCAGCGGTTTTGCGGTGAACGGTGTGGCTCAGTTGCACTCGGATCTGGTAGTCAAAGATCTGTTCCCGGAATATCACCAGCTGTGGCCGAACAAATTCCACAACGTCACCAACGGCATTACGCCGCGCCGCTGGCTCAAGCAGTGTAACCCGGCATTGTCAGGCCTGATCGATACCACCCTGAAAGTGGAGTGGGCCAACGATCTTGATGCGCTGAAGGGGTTGGAAAAATACGCCGAAGATGCCGCTTTCCGCGAGAAGTATCAGCAGATCAAGCGTGATAACAAGGTGATCCTGGCCAACTACGTGCACAGCGTAATGGGATTGACGCTCAATCCAGATGCGATCTTCGACGTGCAGATCAAACGCCTGCACGAGTACAAGCGCCAGCATCTGAATCTGCTGCACATTCTTTCGCTGTATCGCCAGTTGCGGGATAACCCGGATCTGGACATCGTGCCACGCGTATTCCTGTTTGGTGCCAAAGCTGCGCCAGGTTACTACCTGGCGAAGAACATCATCTATGCGATTAACCAGGCCGCAGAGAAGATCAATAACGATCCGATCGTCAAAGATCGCCTGAAAGTGGCCTTCATTCCTGATTACCGCGTTTCTGTCGCTGAACTGATGATCCCGGCGGCGGACATTTCCGAGCAGATCTCCACCGCCGGTAAAGAAGCGTCGGGTACCGGGAATATGAAGCTGGCGCTGAACGGCGCACTGACCGTGGGCACGCTGGACGGAGCTAACGTCGAGATCGCCGAGCAGGTCGGCGAGGACAACATCTTTATTTTCGGTAACACCGTGGAGCAGGTTAAAGCGCTGTTGGCCAAGGGTTATGATCCGCTGAGCTATCGCAAGAAAGACAAGCACCTGAAAGCAATCCTGGACGAACTGGCCAGCGGCGCATTCAGTCATGGTGACAAGCACGCTTTCGATATGATGCTGCACAGCCTGTTGGAAGGCGGCGATCCGTATCTGGTGCTGGCGGACTTTGCTTCCTACTGCGAAGCTCAACGGCAGGTAGACAAACTGTACCGTGACCGCGACGAATGGACGCGCCGCACTATCCTTAACACCGCGCGCGTAGGCATGTTCAGCTCGGATCGTTCGATCCGTGACTATCAGCAACGCATTTGGCAAGCCAAGCGTTAAGGAGTGCGAATGAGTAAAGGTATCGATCAGGTAGCAGCCCAGGCTGGGATAGCTGCCGATTACATCAATGCCCATGGCCAACGGCAGGCAATTTCGCCGGAAACCAAACGCAAGCTGTTGGCGGCGATGAACCCCACGTCGTTGCAGCCGTCAACGGCTCCCTTGCCGTTGGTTAAAGTCTTTTATCATGGCAACCCGGTGGCGCTGCCGCTGGGGGGGGAGGGCGAGTTTCAGTGGGTATTGTTGCGTGAGGACGGTAGCCAGCAAGAGGGCCGCGCCAGTGCGCATAAAACCCTAACCCTGCCGGGCAAGTTACCGCTGGGTTATCACCAGCTCACTGTGTCACAGGGGGAGCAGCAATGGGCCTGTCGGCTGATTGTCGCCCCCAAGCGTTGCTACGAGCCGGATGCATTGTTGACCGGCAAGAAGCTGTGGGGAGCCTGCGTACAGCTCTACACGCTGCGTTCCGAGCGTAACTGGGGTATTGGCGACTTTGGCGATTTACGGGCAATGGTCGGTGAGGTGGCTGAACGCGGCGGCGCCTTTATTGGGCTCAACCCGATCCACGCGCTCTATCCGGCCAGCCCGGAAAGCGCCAGCCCTTATAGCCCGTCTTCTCGCCGCTGGTTGAACGTGGTGTATATCGACGTCAACGTGGTGGAGGATTTCCAGCTCAGCCAGGCCGCGCAAAAATGGTGGCAGAAGGCTGCGACGCAGAAGCTGTTGGCCAAAGCGCGTAGTAGTGAGCTGGTGGACTACAGCACGGTAACGCAGTTGAAGCTGGCGGCGTTGAAGCTGGCTTTCCCGCACTTCCAGGCCCGTAAGCCGCAGGATGCGCTGAAGCAGGAATTTGAACGCTTTGTCGGTGAAGGGGGCAGTAGCCTGTATCAACAGGCAACGTTCGACGCGTTACATGCCCATCTCAGTGCCAAAGACAGCACTATGTGGGGATGGCCAGCCTGGCCGGAGGAGTATCGACAGGGCAACAGCCCGGCAGTGGAAACCTTCTGTAAGCAGTATGAGGATGAGGTTACCTTCTACCTGTGGCTGCAATGGTTGGCGGCCAGCCAGTTTGCCGAGTGCTTTGGCCAAAGCCAGCAGTGCCAGATGCCGATTGGCCTGTACCGCGATCTGGCGGTCGGGGTGGCAGAGGGCGGGGCGGAAACCTGGTGTGAACGCGAGCTGTATTGCATGCAAGCCTCGGTGGGTGCTCCGCCGGATATTCTTGGTCCGCTGGGGCAAAACTGGGGCCTGCCGCCGATGGATCCACATGTGATGGTCGCGCGGGGTTATCAGCCGTTTATCGATTTGCTACGCGCCAACATGACCAGCTGTGGCGCCTTGCGTATCGATCACGTGATGGCGATGCTGCGTTTATGGTGGATCCCTTATGGTGAAACGGCCGATCACGGCGCCTATGTGAAATACCCGGTTGACGATCTGCTGGCGCTGTTGGCCTTGGAGAGTCAGCGCCATCGTTGCATGGTGATTGGGGAGGATTTAGGGACCGTGCCGGTGGAGATCGTCGGCAAACTGCGTGATAGCGGCGTCTATTCCTACAAGGTACTGTACTTCGAGCACGATGCGGAGAAGCAGTTCCGTGCGCCGCAGTCTTATCCGGTGCAGGCAATGGCGACCATTACCACCCACGATCTGCCAACGCTGCGTGGCTATTGGCAAAGCGGAGACCTGACGCTCGGCAAGCGACTGGGGTTATACCCGGATGCGGAAGTGCTCAAGGAGCTGTTTGCCGATCGTGAACGGGCCAAACAGGGGCTACTGGACGGGCTGCATCGCTACGGCTGCGTACCGCAAAAGGTCGGCAAGAAAGCGTCATTGTTGAGCATGAGTCCGTTGCTGAACCGGGGTCTGCAACGCTATGTGGCAGACAGTGCCAGCGCGTTACTGGGCCTGCAACCGGAAGACTGGTTGGATATGGCGGAACCGGTGAATATTCCAGGCACCAGCGATCAGTACCCGAACTGGCGGCGTAAGCTGAGCCATACCCTGGAAGCGATGTTTGACGATGTTGAGGTCAACCGTTTATTGAAGGATTTGGATAAGCGACGCAGAAAGGTTTCGGTAGGCTAAATGCATCGGGGGCGGATTAACCGACCCCGATGGCGATAGGCAGGGCGCAGAACGGAATTGCGCCCTGATATTTATCAGTAGTAGGAGTGTTCGCCGCGCTGGTGCTCGGTGAGATCGCGCACGCCTTTCAGTTCCGGGAACTTTTGCAGCAGCTCTTTCTCGATCCCTTCTTTCAGAGTGACGTCGACCATTGAACAACCGTTGCAACCGCCGCCGAACTGCAGGATGGCCAGCGCGTCGTCGGTGATTTCCATCAGCGTCACGCGGCCACCGTGGCCAGCCAGCTGCGGGTTGATCTGCGATTGCAGCACGTATTCTACGCGCTCCATCAGTGGCGCATCGTCGTCCACTTTGCGCATTTTAGCGTTCGGCGCTTTCAGCGTCAGCTGTGAGCCGAGCTGATCGGTGACGAAGTCGATTTCGGCGTCGTCCAGATAAGGCGCGCTCAGCTCATCGACGTAAGCGGACAGCTTCTCGAACTTGAGTTCGGTATCTGTCGCTTCCACCGCGTCTGGCGGGCAATAAGAGACACCGCATTCGGCCGTCGGCGTACCCGGATTGATCACGAATACGCGGATTTGGGTGCCTTCTTCTTGGCTTGCCAACAGCTTGGCAAAGTGTTCCTGTGCAGCATCTGTTATACGGATCATAGCATTAGCTCAATAGTTGACTTCTATAGTAGGTTATAATACGCCCATTGCCGTGGTACTACAACGTGCGGCAAACGCACCAAATCTGCAACGATGCGACGCCTTGCTTCTGTAATAGTGTAGCGATTTCTGCCATGGTGCTGCCAGTAGTAACCACATCATCCAGCAGTGCCACATGCATCCCTGCCAGGTTATCATCACAACGGAAAGCACCACGCAGATTACGCCGCCGCAGGCGCGCTATCAATTGCTGTTGTGGCGCGGTTGCCCTGATGCGGCGCAATGCTGCAGGGCGATATTCGCAGCCCAACCAGCGGGCTAGTGGCTGGGCTAGCAGATCGCTTTGGTTATAGCCACGCCGCCAACAGCGTTTATCCTGCAAGGGTACCGCTAAAATCACCTCCGGTTTGTTCAGATGTTGCTCTCGGTGCGCTTGCAGCCAATGCAGCAGGATCAAACGAGCCAGAGTGGGAGCCAGTGCGGGTGTCTGCTGGAATTTGAAATTTTTCACCAGGGTGCAGATGGGCGGGCGATAATCCGAAACAAAGACCAATGCTTGCCAAGGGGGCGCCTTTTGCAGACATCGCCCGCAAGGCTGATGGGGATCGCCACTGGGCAAGCCGCAAACTGGGCAGCAACAAGGTTTGGTGGGCAACGTACGCAGGCAGTAGCTGCAGATGCCCTGTTGCATCAGCCGTAATGGTTGCCGGCATAGCCAACAGCGGCTGTGGATTGGTAGCATAGTCACCTCCCCCTTTTTAATACTCAATGAATTTCGAGTTGTGTAAAACGCAACCGCTTGAAAGGCGATGAGCAAGGACAATAACTGATGACAGAGCTGTATTGGCAAACCTTGGGTGAAGGCGATCGCGATCTTGTGTTGCTGCACGGATGGGGACTGAATGCCGAAGTCTGGGGTTGCACGTTGGAGCGATTGGCTCCGCATTTTCGCCTACACCTGGTGGACTTGCCTGGCTATGGCCGCAGCCAGGGCTATGGGGCCGTCTCATTAACGGAGATGGCGGAGATACTGCTGGCCGCCGCGCCCAAGCAGGCTTATTGGCTGGGGTGGTCACTTGGCGGGCTGGTAGCCGGGCAAATTGCCCTTATGCAGCCTGAGCGGGTAACCGGACTGATCACCGTGGCTTCTTCGCCTTGCTTTACGGCACACGATCCGTGGCCTGGGATCCGTCCAGAGGTGCTCAGTGGCTTTCAGCAGCAGCTCAGCCATGATTTCCAGCGCACCGTGGAGCGCTTCCTGGCGTTGCAAACGTTGGGCACGGAAAGCGCTCGCCAAGATGCGCGCCAGTTGAAAACCGTGGTGCTCAACCAGCCGATGCCGGGCGTTGAGGTGCTTAACGGGGGCCTGGAGATGCTACGTACGGTGGATCAACGCCAATCAATGGCGGCACTGACGATGCCGGTACTGCGTATTTATGGCTACCTTGACGGGCTGGTGCCACGCAAAGTGGCTAGCCTGCTGGACGAATTGTGGCCGAATTCCACCTCGGAGGTGATCGCCAAAGCGTCCCATGCGCCGTTTATCTCTCACCCCGAAGCATTCGCTAACATTATTAATCAATTTGTTGTAACCGAGTAATGGCGCGGTCTGGCGGCGATATCTCATTGATTACAGATTATAAAAGCACAAAACGGCGGTAAATTATTAACCAATAAGTGGATAAAAACTAAACCTGTTCGATACTTGAAGGGGTAAATGCGTGGCTACAAGGTGAATATGGGCTTATCAATTTTCACCTTGGCGATTTGTTTCTGGGCAGAGAGAGCTTCGTCAGGGAAAGCAACGAAGCTGTTAGACGTCGCAGTAGCCAAGCTCGATGACGCATTTCTTGTTAGTCGCTTTCATAAAAACTAGTTTATCCATTGAGAGGTATTATCATGAAATCATTGAAGATGATCGTTGCGGCGTTGATTGTAGGTTCAGTGTCTTTCGGTTCGATGGCTGCAACTTTGCTGACCAAGGAAGACCTGGCTAAGGATCCGAGCAAGTACGAGAAAATTGGTACTGTGACGTCGACCGCTCAGGCGACAGACCCAATGGACTTGAAAGAAGAGCTGTCCAAGCTGGCCGATGAGAAAGGGGGCCAATACTATGTCGTGCTGGCGGCTCGCGAACACGGTAAGTTCAGTGCAGTAGCTGAAGTGTATAAAGACAAGAAATAATCCTCAAACGAGGGGCGCAGGTAACTATCGCGCCCCTGTATTCACTCCTTCAAACGATAAATCACCGTTTGACAAGCCAACCCTTCTGGACAACTTTTGCAGCCGCCACTCAGGCATTCGCTGCTATCGAGTTCAATACGTTCAACTTTCCCCATTGCGGTCAAACGTTGCAGCATTGCCTCAACCAATGGCAAGGGCGTTGCCAGTTGCTGACTCAGCTGTTGCGCCTGAGCGCTGCCCCGTAGGGCAAGCGCATCACGGATTTGCAGCAGGCTCGCCATCAGTGGCAGTCACCCGAACTTTGACAACAGGACGCCGTGGTGGCGCTACGCAAACGGATCGTTACGCGGCTACGTGCCTTGCGCAAGCCCAAGAGCACCAGCGCATTGAACAGTAGCACGATCAGGATCGCCGTAGCGCTGTATTGTGGATGTTGGCTGAAGGTCGCTGCCTGATAGAACAGCGTTGCCAGCGAATAGGCCACGTTCAGCCCCCACAGGATGGAGAAGGTCATCCAACCCCGGCTGGATTCACGTGCAATGGCTCCCATCACTGAGACGCAGGGAACGTACAGCAACACGAAAATCAGATAGCTGTAAGCAGAGATTGAGGTGCCAAATTTGCTACTCATGACGCCCATTGAGCCCACGCCCATCTCACCATCGCCCTTGCTGGCTTCGATAGGGTTGGAGAGTACGCTCAGGCTGAAGGTGTGTTTCAGACCCTGCCAGGTTTCATTGACGGCGGCACCGAGTTCATCAAGCAGATTGAAGTTGGCGGCATCAAAGTGCTCATTGGTGATGTTCTCTGCGGTGTACAGCGTGTTGAGCGTCCCGACCACCACTTCTTTGGCCATCGCCCCTGTCACCAGCCCGACGGTCGCCTGCCAGTTATCACTGTGTACGCCCATGGGTTGCAACAGCGGAGTCAGCACCTTGGAGACTGAGGCCAGCGCTGAATCATTGATGCTGTCTACCGGCTGGCCGCTGAACGAGAAGCTGTTCAAGCCGCCAATAAAGATGCTGGCAATGACGATCACTTTCCCGGCGCGCAGCACGAAGCCTTTCAGGCGCTGCCAGGTTTGCAGTAGCAGGCTTTTCAGATGTGGCACGTGATAAACCGGCAGCTCCATCACGAACGGCGATGCTTCGCCGCGCATAATGGTGTATTTCAGCACCAGGCCGGTGAGGATAGCCACCACGATGCCTAGCATATACAGTGAGAACACCACGCCCGCGCCATCCTTGCCGAAGAAGGCCGCGGCGAATACGGCAAAAATTGCCAAACGTGCGCCGCAGGACATAAAAGGGGCCATCATGATGGTGATCAGGCGTTCGCGTGGGGCATCCAAGGTGCGTGCGCCCATAATGGACGGCACATTACAGCCAAAGCCGACGATCAGCGGCACAAAGGATTTACCCGGCAAGCCGAGCGCCTGCATCAGGCGGTCCATCACAAAAGCCGCTCGCGCCATATAGCCGGAGTCTTCCAGGAATGACAGAAACAGATACATCATGCCGATCTGGGGAACCAGCGGCAGCACGGTATTGATACCGCCGCCCACGCCCTGCGCCAGAAAAACGGTCAGCCACTGCGGGAAATGCAGGGTATAACCGACCCACTGGATGCCCTGAATAAAGATGGCCGCCGAACCGAGATCGAAGATCGGTTGCAGTGCGCCGCCGATGTTGATCGCCAATACGAACATGATGTACATCACCAGCAGGAAGATGGGCACCCCCAGCCAGCGGTTGAGGATCACCCGATCCAGCACTTCCGTCAGGCGGTTTGGCAACGCCAGCTTGGAGTTACTGGCCGCATCGCAGATAGTGGCGATCGACTGGTAGCGGGCATCAGCAATCACCAGCGCGGGATCTTCCTGCTGCTGTTGTTGCAACGCTAACCTGGAATGTGCCAGCAGCTCGGTGGCTTTCCCGGCTAACTGATGGCTATAGATGTCGCCCTCCAGCATTTGCAGGGCCAACCAGCGCCGCTGTTCGGTGGGCAACTGTTGAGGCATGGCCTCTGTCAGCGTAGCGATTTCGTCCAGCAGCAACGGCGGATAGGTCACCAGCGCTTTTAACTGGTTGAAACGGTGATTGTCGATGGTCTGTTTCAGCAGCCCAATGCCGTCGGCCTTGGTAGAAACCATGGATACCACCGGGCAGCCAAGGCGCTCGGCCAAGGCGACGACATCGATCTCAATATTCTGGCTTTTGGCAATATCCTGCATGTTCAACGCCACGATGCACGGAATACCCAGCTCCAGCAGTTGCAGCGTCAGGTAGAGGTTGCGCTCCAGGTTGGAGGCATCGACCACGTTGATCAGCATATCCGCATCGCCGCCCAGGATGTAGTGACAGGCGATCTGCTCATCCAGCGAGGTTTGTTCGGAGATGGTGGTGAGCGAGTAGGTGCCTGGTAAATCCACCAGCGTGACCTGCGACTGCGGCGTCGTAAACTGGCCCTCTTTACGTTCAACTGTCACCCCAGCCCAGTTACCGACCCGCTGGCGTGCTCCGGTGAGCTGGTTGAACAGCGTCGTTTTGCCCGAGTTCGGGTTACCGATTAAGCCAATAGTGATTTTTTTCATAAACCAACGTGATATCAGTGAATTAAGTATCGGCCGTGTTTGCACACGGCAACTGCCTGAGGCGGGGACAGCGCGTTACGCTTGGCTATCTAGCAGGATCAGGTCTAAATCTTTTTTCCGCAGTACCAGGCTAACGCGGCGAGTCTTTATTTCTATTGGATCGCCAAACGGTGCCACGCGTACCACGTCAAACTGCGAGCCGGGCAGCATGCCAAGCGACAGTAATTTTTGGCGGTAGGCCGGGCTGATCTCGTTGGCGAAGCCGGTGATTTTATAGGTATGTTTAGGAAGCAGCTGCATATCGCCTTCTCAATGAGTTGGGAATTCCTATGGGAATGCCACCTTCAGAACATTTGCTGCCCAGACTACCTGTGAAAAGGTGTATGGGGCCAGGAGCGCCGAGCCAAAAACAGCGCACTGAATACACAGAATCATAGTGATAACAATTATCGTATTCAATACGGAATTTATGGGCAATTGTAAATGCTGTCATATCTGCAATGTACGCCTTGCCAGCCCTAGTTTTAGCACTAAGCCCAACGTACTGCAAATGAGCGCAAAAGGTTAATTAAGTTGCAAATTTGTGCATTTTCTTGCGGTAATGAAACAGTTGTAGCCCTTTTGGTGCGGCTGAAAGTTTCATGGGGCAGATCTGGCAACATCGCTTGCTGTAAATGAGAGGGGTAAGTATTTGTGTTTACGGCACAATCGACGGTCTGAAACGGCGGTGTTAATGAGGGTGTTAACAGCGGGGTATTTTTACCGGAGTGGGAGATGAAGGCGATGATGCGAAACAGGACGACAAAAAAATCGCCATTTTATTGCGGCAGGTCAAAATTGTCGGGGGGGCGCTAGAAGGACAATTGGCAAAAATGCCTTCATTTCTGCCATCACTCACCAATAAACGTCACTGGCACAGCCGTCGTCAACCAGACCCCATTATCAGCCTGATAAAATTTAAAGCCATTTTGGTACATTGCCAGGGCATCAATGGTTAACACAACAGGCTTGCCATGCCGTTGGCCAACGGCGGTGGCTGTAGTGATATCAGCGGATAGATGCACATACTGACGGGAGCCTGCGAGCAATCCGTCTTGATGAATTGAAGCGATAAAACGTGTTGCCGTGCCATGGTAAAGGTACTGTGGCGGGGTCTGTTCCTGATAGCGGATATCAACCTGTTTTGAGGAGTGCCCTTGTACAGCGCGGATATAACCACCATCATCAGAAATAGAGAAGCGCTTCTTGTCACTGTTCTCTACAACCGATCTGATTAGAGGCCGGTCAAGTATCCTACCCTTTTTAGCTGCACAGGCGATAAGCGAGTCTAGATTCGCCCATCCTTCACTGTTCAGCGTTAAACCGATAGATTCTGGTTGGTGGCGTAATACATAGCTTAAAAACTTGCTTACGTCTTGATTTTGATAACTCATTTCACATTCCTTGTCGTTAGTATCCGTATATTACTGGGTAATCTATGGCTGGTGTAAATGAAGAGAGCAATTTTGCTGGCGCTATGTAAGGTGGGATGTCATCCCCGAGCTAGTGGATTGATGACTAACTTACCTACGAACTCCAGAAGTCCATAGTTGAATACATGTATCTCATCGACCGTAATAAATCCGCGCTGTCTCTTGATCGCAGAACCGATCAAGAGACAGCCGAAGGAGGGGATAAGGGTTTATCCCCTCAGCTCATTATTTCTTGCCAAATGCGGCGGCCAGCGCGTCACCCATAGCGCTGTTACCTGCCGGGGTGCTGTTGCGTGGTTTAGGCTTATTAGCCGCAGGGCGTGAGTTTTTATCGCGAGCTGGAGCGCTATTATTGCCCCCGCCACGGCGTGGTGAACCTTCACCCGGTTGCTCATCAAGGCGCATGCTAAGCGCGATACGCTTACGCTGCAGATCCACCTCCATCACCTTCACCTTGACGATATCGCCGGCTTTCACCACGGTATGCGGATCTTCAACGAACTTGTCCGCCAATGACGAGATGTGCACCAGGCCGTCCTGATGGACGCCAATATCAACAAAGGCACCAAAGTTGGTGACGTTGGTGACCGAGCCTTCCAGGATCATGCCTACCTGCAGGTCGTTGAGGGTTTCCACCCCTTCGGCGAAGGTAGCTGTTTTGAATTCCGGGCGTGGGTCGCGGCCCGGTTTTTCCAGCTCTTTCAGGATGTCGGTGACCGTTGGTACGCCGAATTTCTCATCGGTAAAGTCGCTGGCTTTTAAGCTGCGTACCGCGCTCGGGTTGCCCATCAAATCTTGCAGAGCCTGGCGGGTTGCGGCCAGAATGCGTTCTACCACCGGGTAGGTTTCCGGGTGAACGGTTGACGCATCCAGCGGATTATCGCCGTGGTTGATGCGCAGGAAGCCCGCACACTGCTCGAAGGCTTTTGGCCCCAAACGGCTTACTTTCAGCAACTGTTCACGGTTGCTGAAGCGGCCATTCTCATCACGCCAGGTGACGATATTCTGCGCCATCATACGCGTCAGGCCAGCTACACGGGTCAAGAGCGGTACGGAGGCGGTGTTCAGGTCAACGCCAACGGCGTTCACACAGTCTTCCACCACCGAGTCCAGCTTCTTGGCTAACTGGCTTTGGCTGACGTCGTGCTGGTATTGGCCTACGCCGATAGATTTCGGATCGATCTTCACCAGCTCGGCCAGCGGATCCTGCAGACGGCGGGCGATGGAAACCGCACCGCGCAGCGAGACGTCGAGGTTTGGGAACTCCAACGCGGCCAGCTCGGAAGCGGAATACACCGAAGCTCCGGCCTCGCTGACGATCACTTTCTGGGCTTTTACTTCTGGGAACTGCTGTTGCAGCTCGGCAAAGAAACGCTCGGTCTCGCGGGACGCGGTACCGTTACCGATGGCAACCAGCTCAACCTTGTGTTTGATACATAGCGCGGCAACGACCGCAGCGGCTTTGGCTGCCTGCCCGGTGTGCGGATAGACGGTATCGGTGGCAACCAGCTTGCCGGTGGCATCCACCACCGCCACTTTAACGCCGGTGCGCAGGCCAGGATCCAGGCCCATGGTAGCGCGCATACCAGCCGGGGCGGCCATCAGCAGATCGTGCATGTTGCGGGCGAAAACGTTGATCGCTTCGTCTTCCGCGCGCTCACGCAGGGTGCTCATCAGCTCGGTTTCCAGATGCAGCAACACCTTGATGCGCCACGTCCAGTTAACCACGGATCTACGCCAGGCATCTGCCGGCGCATTGTTCAGGCGCAGGTTGAGATGGTTGGTGATAATCAGCTCGCCCTGGCTTTCACGCGGGGTTTCTTCAAATTGCGGATCGGCGTTCAGCGCCAGTTGCAGCACGCCTTCATTGCGGCCACGGAACATTGCCAGTGCACGGTGCGAAGGCACTTGTGCAATCGGTTCGTGATGATCGAAGTAGTCGCGGAATTTCGCGCCTTCCTCTTCTTTACCTTCGACAACCTTGGACACCAGATGGGCGTTTTTCCACAGGTAGTCACGCACCTTGGCCAGCAGGGTCGCGTCTTCGGCAAAGCGTTCCATCAGGATGTAGCGTGCGCCGTCCAGCGCCGCTTTGACGTCTGCCACGCCCTTCTCGGCATCGACAAACCCTTCTGCCAGCTGTTCTGGCTGCTGTTGCGGATCTTGCCACAGGGAGTCTGCCAGCGGCTCCAGACCGGCTTCAATAGCGATCTGCCCACGGGTGCGGCGTTTCGGTTTGTAGGGCAGGTAAAGGTCTTCGAGTTCGGTTTTGCTTTGCGTGGCGTTGATTGCCCCCGCCAGCTGTTCGGTCAGTTTACCCTGATCTTCAATGGACTTGAGGATGGTTTGGCGGCGATCTTCCAGTTCACGCAGATAGCCCAGACGAGTCTCCAACTGACGCAGTTGGGTATCATCCAGGCCCCCGGTGACTTCCTTACGATAGCGTGCGATAAACGGCACGGTATTACCTTCATCCAGCAGACGGATGGCGGAGTCAACTTGCTCCGGGCGGGCCTGCAGTTCGGTTGCAATAATGCGGCTCAGTGGATCAGTCATAAGTCAGGTATCTGTTAGCAGCGATAATCGATAGGGGGATAGTTATACGTTTTGCAGGGGGAAAATGCCAGTCCAGAGGGCCGAGGTTTTGACGGGCGCAGCATGCAGCGCCCCTACGGTCTCAACTATTCTACGTCTTTGATATATTCGATCTCGTTGACTGTCCAGTAGGCAATCCCCGCCGGGGTCTCAACCGTGGCCGTATCTCCCACCTCTTTTTTCAGCAAGGCGCGGGCCATTGGTGAGTCGATGGAGATGTAGTCTTTACGGCCAAAGATTTCGTCGTAACCCACGATGCGAAAGCGTTTGGTATCGCCATCGTCATTCTCGATCTCTACCCAGGCCCCAAAGAACACTTTGCCCGCCTGCTGTGGCGAATAATCGACAATTTTCAGCTGCTCGAGGCACTTGGTGAGATAGCGCACCCGGCGATCGATCTCACGCAGCCGCTTTTTATTGTATTGGTAATCGGCGTTTTCACTTCGGTCGCCCAGGCTGGCGGCCCAGGTGACTTTCTTGGTCACTTCCGGGCGGTCTTCACGCCACAGAAAATCCAGTTCTTTTTTGAGCTTGTTGTAACCCTCACGGGTGATCAGCAATGTTTTCATTGTCATCCATCATCGAATCACAGGAGCAGTGGGCATTCTCGCATAAAGCAGCCACCATATCCGTTGGCGTTTTTTTTATAAACCTGAGGTACACTGCCAATTCGCCAGTCTTGCGGTTTTCTGCCAAGAGTGTACATCATACGCAGCGGGAAGTTTTTACCGATCATCGGCCCCGGTTTAAGTGAAAATTGTTGATATTTGGGCAAAAGAATAATCTTTGTAACAATTTCGTCTAGAATATATACCATTAAACGCTGTCAGTAATGATGGGGTTTTTGAACAATACGAGGCTGTTGCCAAATAGCCGCCAGCGGTGCCAATGCATAAGTGCGGGCCACAGTCTAGAATCAGGCAATACAGCCTTTGGGAGTCAGACAATGCAAGAGAATCACAAGATTCTGGTCGTCGATGATGACATGCGCCTGCGTGCGCTTTTAGAGCGTTACTTAACCGAACAGGGCTTCCAGGTTCGCAGCGTTGCCAACGCTGAGCAAATGGATCGTTTGCTGACGCGTGAGTCTTTCCATCTGATGGTATTAGACCTGATGTTACCGGGTGAAGACGGGCTGTCCATTTGCCGTCGCCTGCGCAGCCAAAGCAACCCGATGCCGATCATTATGGTGACCGCCAAGGGTGAAGAAGTGGACCGTATTGTCGGGCTGGAAATCGGTGCCGATGACTATATCCCTAAGCCGTTCAACCCGCGTGAACTGCTGGCTCGTATCCGTGCCGTGCTGCGCCGCCAGGCCAACGAACTGCCGGGTGCGCCTTCTCAGGAAGAGGCGGTGATCGCCTTTGGTAAATTCAAACTGAACCTTGGCACGCGCGAGATGTTCCGTGAAGATGAACCTATGCCATTAACCAGCGGTGAGTTCGCCGTGCTGAAAGCCCTGGTCAGCCACCCACGTGAACCATTGTCGCGCGATAAGCTGATGAACCTGGCCCGTGGCCGCGAATACAGTGCGATGGAGCGTTCCATCGACGTGCAAATCTCGCGCCTGCGCCGCATGGTTGAGGAAGATCCGGCACATCCACGTTATATCCAGACCGTTTGGGGTCTTGGCTACGTCTTCGTTCCGGACGGCAGTAAGGCATGAGGCGATTACGCTTTTCACCGCGTAGCTCGTTTGCCCGAACTTTGCTGTTGATCGTCACCTTGCTGTTCGTCAGCCTGGTGACGACCTATCTGGTGGTGCTTAACTTCGCCATCCTGCCCAGTCTGCAGCAGTTCAATAAGGTATTGGCGTACGAAGTTCGTATGCTGATGACCGATCGGCTGCAATTGGAGGACGGTACCTTGCTGGAGGTGCCGCCAGCGTTCCGCCGCGAGATCTATCGCGAGCTGGGCATTTCGCTTTATACCAACGCGGCTGCAGAAGAGAGCGGCCTGCGCTGGGCGCAACACTACCAATTCCTTAGCCAGCAGATGGCGCAGCAACTGGGTGGCCCGACCGACGTCCGCGTCGAGGTGAACAAAAACTCCCCGGTGGTCTGGCTGAAAACCTGGTTGCAGCCGGATATCTGGGTACGCGTTCCGCTCACCGAAATCCATCAAGGCGATTTCTCGCCGCTGTTCCGCTACACCTTGGCGATTATGTTGCTGGCGATAGGCGGCGCCTGGCTGTTTATTCGCATTCAGAACCGCCCTCTGGTGGAGCTTGAGCATGCTGCCTTGCAGGTAGGAAAAGGTATTATTCCGCCGCCGCTACGTGAGTATGGTGCCTCTGAGGTGCGCTCGGTAACCCGGGCCTTCAACCAGATGGCCTCTGGGGTGAAGTTGCTGGCCGACGATCGCACGCTGCTGATGGCGGGAGTCAGTCACGACTTGCGCACACCGTTGACGCGCATCCGTCTGGCGACGGAAATGATGAGCGAGCAAGACGGTTATCTGGCGGAGTCGATCAATAAAGATATCGAAGAATGTAACGCCATCATCGAGCAATTTATTGATTACCTGCGTACCGGCCAGGAGATGCAAACCGAAATTTGCGATTTGAACTCCATTCTGGGCGAAGTGGTGGCCACCGAAAGCGGCTACGAGCGGGTGATTGAAACCGATATTCTGCCGGGTGAGCTGATGGTGGACGTGCATCCGCTATCGATCAAACGTGCGGTGGTGAACATGGTGGTGAATGCGGCGCGCTATGGCAACGGCTGGATCAAGGTCAGCAGCGGGCGCGAACTGCAGCGCGGCTGGTTCCAGGTGGAGGATGATGGCCCCGGTATCAAGCCGGAAGAGCTGAAGCACCTGTTCCAACCTTTTGTACGTGGCGACAGTGCGCGTAGCACCAGCGGCACCGGGTTGGGGCTGGCGATCGTGCAGCGCATCATTGACGCTCATGCTGGCGTGCTGGATATCGGCACCAGCGAGCGCGGTGGGCTGCGTATCCGAGCTTACCTCCCATTACCGATCGAGAAGAAAGAAACTGCCAGCGGGACTCCTCCAGCCAAAGAGAACGCCTGATATCCTGACTTGAGGCCACAGCACTGTGGCCTGTTTGTTAACGGGCGCTGCGTGCTGCGCCCCTAAACATCGTCCACAAGTGCAAGTCAGCCATGAAGGCAAACCCACCTCAAGTGCAAATCAGCCACAAATAGAAAAGGCGCGGAATTCCGCGCCTTTTCTTAGGTGGTTAATCAACGCTATTACAGTTTCGGACCCGAGCTGACCAGTGCAGCACCTGCCGGGGTATCGGTGTATTTGTCGAAGTTGGTGATAAAGCGGTTCGCCAGATCGTGCGCCTTCTCTTCCCACTGTTCTATGTTGGCATAGGTGGCACGTGGGTCGAGGATGGCTGGATCAACGCCTGGTAGGGCGGTTGGCATCGACAGATCGAAGATTGGCAGCGTGATGGTTTCTGCCTTATCGATTTCACCGTTGAGGATGGCGTCGATAATGCCGCGGGTGTCTTTGATCGAAATACGCTTACCGGTGCCGTTCCAGCCGGTATTCACCAGGTAAGCCTGGGCTCCGGCTGCCTGCATGCGCTTGACCAGCACTTCGGCATACTGGGTTGGGTGCAGTGACAGGAATGCCGCACCAAAGCAGGCAGAGAAGGTTGGCGTTGGCTCGGTAACGCCACGCTCGGTACCGGCCAGCTTGGCGGTGAAACCGGACAGGAAGTGGTACTGGGTCTGGTTGGCCGTCAGGCGTGATACCGGCGGCAGTACGCCGAAGGCGTCCGCAGTCAGGAAGATCACCTTGGTAGCGTGGCCCGCTTTGGATACCGGCTTGACGATGTTGTGGATGTGATAGATCGGATAGGAAACACGGGTATTCTCGGTTTTCGATCCGTCGTTGAAGTCCACGGTACCGTCGGCCAATACGGTGACGTTTTCCAGCAGCGCATCACGCTTGATGGCGTGATAGATATCTGGCTCGGCTTCTTCCGACAGCTTGATGGTCTTGGCGTAGCAGCCGCCTTCGAAGTTGAAGACGCCATCGTCATCCCAGCCGTGTTCGTCATCGCCAATCAATTGGCGTTTCGGATCGGTGGACAGGGTGGTTTTACCGGTGCCGGACAGGCCGAAGAATACCGCCACGTCGCCTTTCTCGCCCACGTTGGCCGAGCAGTGCATGGAGGCAATGCCTTTAAGCGGCAGCAGGTAGTTCATGATGGAGAACATACCCTTTTTCATTTCGCCGCCGTACCAGGTGCCGCCGATCAGCTGCATACGCTCGGTCAGGTTGAATGCCACGAAGTTTTCCGAGTTCATTCCCTGCTGCTGCCAGTTCGGGTTGGTGCACTTGGCGCCGTTCATCACCACGAAATCAGGCTCAAAGCCCTGCAGTTCTTCGTCGCTCGGGCGGATAAACATGTTTTTGACGAAATGCGCTTGCCAGGCCACTTCTGTGATAAAGCGGACTTTCAGGCGGGAGTCTGCGTTAGCACCGCAGAAGGTATCGACCACGAACAGGCGCTTGCCGGAAAGCTGCTCGGTGACCAGTTTTTTCAGATCTGCCCAGACTTCAGGGCTGAGGGGTTTGTTATCGTTCTTGCCTTTACCTTGATCGGCCCACCAGACGGTGTCCCGGGTGATATCGTCACGAACGATGTACTTATCTTTTGGCGAACGGCCGGTGAAGATGCCGGTATCGACGGCAACGGCACCCAGATTGGTTACTACACCACGCTCAAACCCTTGCAGTGAAGGGTCCGTTTCTTCCTTAAACAGTAATTCATAACTCGGATTGTGAACGATTTCACCAACGTTATGAATTCCATAAGCGGCAAGATCCTGGTGGGTTATACCATTAACACGCATGTCACTACTCCTTGATCACAGAATTTCTGGCGACAATTGTAGGGATCCATGGCGATGTAACCGCGATAGGTATCAAATATTTAACGTATTAAACGTTTTTTAGTTACGTTATGAGATGTAGACCACGGAATAAAGCAAGCGTGCAAACGGCGGGGGCTGACGTGCGTCACAACTCGACGCACGTCACACCGCGGTTTTGCTTAATGCAGTTGGGTGCTGCTGTCGGCATTGCCGTTGTGAAGGGCTGCGATGTCTAACGCATCGAATACATAATGATTACCACAGTAATCACAGTGCATATCGATGTTGCCGTCCTGTTCCAGCATGTCGGCCACTTCTTCCGTTGGCAGCGTGATCAAGGCATCGGCACAGCGCTGGCGTGAACAGGTGCAGCGGAAGATCACGTCCTGGGGTTCGTACAGTGTGACCTCTTCCTGATGATAGAGGCGATACAGCACTTCGTTAGCTGGCAGGGTGAACAGCTCGTGATCCTTGATGGTGGCGGTCAGCTGTACCAGATGGTCGAAATCATCGGCATTGCCATCCTGAGCTGGCAGCACCTGTAACAGCATGCCAGCGGCTGCTGGTTTACCTTCGGCTTCGCCGGTGCGGATAAACAGGCGCGTTGGCAACTGTTCGGACTGGCGGAAATACCCTTCCAGACACTGGGCCAGCGTTTCACCTTCCAGACCCACCACGCCCTGATAGCGTTCACCTTCAGACGGGCTGATGGTGATCACCATAATGCCGTTACCCAGCATCTGGTGCAGGGTGCTGTCGGCCACAATCTCGCCTTCGACGCGGGCTACACCACGCATTTCTTGGCGATTGTTGCCGTTGATCACCGCCAGTTTCAGCGGGCCGTCACCTTGCACCTGAACGGTAATGTCACCGTCGAACTTCAGCGTGGCGGTGAGCAGGCTGGTGGCTACCAGCAATTCGCCCAGCAGCTTTTGTACCGGTGCCGGATAATCATGGTTGGTCAGGATGTGCTGATAGGTTTCGCTGACGGTAACCAGCTCACCGCGCACCGCGTAGTTTTCGAACAGGTAACGGTGCAATTGGTCATGGTTGGACATAGTTTTCTCTCAGTGAGGCGAGGGATTATTCCTGCTCGCCAAATTTAAATTTAATCAAATCGCGCCGCTCTTTCTTGTCCGGACGACGATCCGGATGCGGCATGGTCAGCGCATTCATCTTGCGTGCCAGCGCCACTTTTTCGCGATTGGCAATGCTGGCCTCGGTTTCCTGATACATCAGCTGCGCCTCATCGGCTCCACGCCGTTGGCTATTGATGGCCAGCACGATGACAGTGCGTTCGTCATTGCCCTGACGCAGCTTGATTTCGGCGTTGATTTCAACGGCTTTACTCGGCTTGCCGCGCTGCCCGTTGTAGTGCACCTTGCCGCCATCGATCATGTCGCGGGCCAGTGCGCGGGTTTTGTAAAATCGGGCGGCCCACAGCCATTTATCCAGGCGGACGGCCTCATCCGGTGTTGCTTTGGCTTTCATTGCTCCCTCCTTTCCAACGCCGGTATCAACTGGCGGTAGTCGCTCATCGACGGATAACGCTGGAAAGTTTTGCTCGCCATACTGGAATCCGGGTTTTGCACACCAAGACAGTAGCGGATACCAAACTTGCGGGCGGCATCCAGGATCGGTTCACCATCATCCACGAACAGCGTGCGCTGCGGGTCAAAGCCGGTTTGCTGCTGAACGGCCTGCCACAGACGCTGATCTTCCTTCGGATAACCAAATGTGTGGGTGGAAAGTAATAAATCAAGGTGTCGATCCAAACCGGTGTGCTCAACCTTCACCGCCAGACTGTGTGGATGCGCGTTGGTGAGCAGGATAGTGCGTTGCCCGGCATCGCGTAACGCCTGCAAAAACGGCTGGGTATCTTCACGCAGCCGAGCGCGGTTACCGACTTCGCTGGTCATTTGGTAGATATCCAGCCCAAGGCGTTCGCTCCAGTAATCAAAGCAATACCAGTTCATGGTGTGTTGCACGGCCAGGTATTCCTGATGAATGATGTTGCTGGCGTCGTCGAAGGGAATGGCCCGTTGCTCACTCAACGCCTGCGGTACCAGCGTTAGCCAAAAATGGCTGTCGAACTCCAGATCCAGCAAGGTGCCGTCCATATCCAGCAGTACGGTATCAATATCGTGCCAGTCAAACTCAGGAACCATGTACCAACTCCATAGGCGGGATAGCGGTATCCCGCAGATGATAAAAAAACATACAGCCTAGTATAGGCGGATGGCAGGGCGGAGGCTACGCCATTGGGCGTATGGATATCGGGGTGAGCTGCGGGTTGAAGCAGCTGTCGTAATAGCGCTGGATATCGGCGAGGCGATGTTGGTTTTTGCGCCAGCGTTGTACCAGCCGCCAGGAGTTGTAACCCAGCACGACGACCAACACCAGCAACAGCAGGCTGGTGCCAAGATAGCGCCACAGGGTCACGATATCCGGTTCACTATGCAGAGCGATATGCCGAGTGCCGTTGGCATCGACAAAAATATTGGTGATCACCCCGTTTGCCCGGAACGGCGTATGTAGCAGCATGCTGCTAAGACGCTGTAGTTCGTTCCATTGGTCGAGTGAGTTGTATTCGTTCAGCGGCTGCGTGGGCAAGGGATAATCCACCAACTGCTTGCCTTCGTCACTGGTGATCAAGAAACCGCCCGGCGGTGGACTATTGAGGGCCGCAGCGGCCTGACGGGTTTCCCGCACCACAAAGGCAGAGGTAGCCGCGTTGCTCAAGTTCTCCAGCGATTCAGCACTGACCGGCCGCAGCAGAACGTTGACGCCTTCCAGCGCCCCGGACTTGGCCCGTTTCACCAGATTGGCCCAGTTCTTGACGTTACCCAGATTGACCAATGCGTTCTTCAAACGCACACAGTCGGCCTCCGTGCCGCACAGATCCTGCGTTTTCAATACGATATCTGCAAAGTCATCCAGCAGGATCATGCCTGACTTTTCAATGGCACTGGCCAACTGCGGGTTCACTTTCTGCTCGGCACCGCTTGGGTGCAGTTGCCGGTTGATGGTGGCCATCAGCGCAGCCGCTTTATCGATCACTTCCGATTCGGGCTGTGGCAGCGGGGTAGCCGTATTCCAGTAGATCCCCGAACAATCGAAAGGCATAAAGCTCGGCGCAGTGGCGCTGTTGTTGCCCGAAGGAACGTAGCACATGCCGTTGCCCTGAATTTTCAGCCTATCGCCGATATGCAGTGGAATGGCCTCCAGTGCCTGAACGCTGGTGACTTCCGTTTTCTGCGTGCCCTGTAACCACGCGGTGCTCAATTTAGCGGGCAGGCTGAGTGGAATGTAGATTAACAGTAACAACAGCACCACGAGCGAACTGGCCGCTAATACGGCGTTCTTGCCCCACTGCTGCAAGGGGAAGTTCTTCACTTCGTCATGCAGGGAAAGATAGTGCCCCTGGCGCACCACCTGCCGGTTGAGGTAGATATCCACATTGGTGGTTTTACCCAGGTCCGCATTCAGGTAAGGCAGCCAGTGCGGGGGATAGATCAAATCGATAATGCCAAAAGAGATATTACTGATTTGCCCCTGATTGGACTCACCGAATAACCCCCAGCGCTTTGGCGTGCCGCGCAGACAGTGCACCTCTTTCAGCTCTTTTTCGCTCGGGCGGCGCAACAGATGCCAGCAGCCCCAGACGATCATTAGCACCGCCACCAGAATGATCCAGGGGATCACTACCACTGGACTGATCAGGCTGAGGAATAGCAGCAGTAGGGCAGCAGAGATGAGGGCAGCTTCCTTGATGCCGTTCGGCCGGTTAAGCTCATGTTCCTCGCGGGTTTCCTTGCGAATGTTAACCAGCTCAATATGTTCGCTCTCTTCTTTGCGGATGGAGGCGTTCCTTGTCGGGGCTGCAGTCACTACTGGCGAAGGTGGGCTGTCGTAAATATGATCCAGCAGCGAATGGCCGTTGAGAGAGATCACCAGCGGCAGCGTCTGGGTCTTGATCACTTCGACATGGTTATCGGCGCTGATGTACTGCTCCCAGAACGGAGGCAGATGGATTTCTTCCGAGTCGAGATAGTAGCGCCAGTTGTTGGGCTCATCGCTGGCCAGACCATAGCGGGTGATGGCATGGGTGATCGGGTAAACGTTATCGCTCTGTGCGGTCAACGCCAGCCTGGCAGAAGGCAGGGAAGCGGAACCTGACAGCAGTTTGTTGCCCAGGCGGTTCTGTTGGTTGAGGTAATACTCGATAGCTGCCCGCTCTGGTGCGGTCAGTTTGCGGCGGGTAGGTTTGACGAACGGCAGGATACCTGCCAAGGCTGGCTGGGGGCGGAATTTAAACCACAAGTAAAGGCCAGCAGCGATCAGGCAGGCTAGCGCTAAGGCCAATATCAACGCTATTGTGCTCATGCTATTCTCGTCCCACACCCATGAAACCGCCAATCTTACGCAAAGCCAGACATTATACGGAGTTAACCGCCCAGAGATAGAATGACCCACCGTTTAGTTGTAATCCGGCTCTCATTCATGGCTATCGTTAGGCATTTACCGTACGATTTTTTAACCTGCACGAGCATAGCAATCCTCATGGTGTGCGGATATCAGGATTATCCTATTTGCCTACCTGTTTTTTTATCCACCAGGATAGCTGCTGGTCAGGTTTGTTAAAAAAAAGTAAATTACAGGCTAAGCTCGTTGCGAAAATGGTTCCCATTAACGCACAATGTGATCAAGATCGAATTTAGCCAGTGGTTGACCCTTTTTGCTGTCTGCCACAACGCGCATATTATTATCCTGGTTACCTGCCTGAGAGTACTGAGTATTCAGTGTATTAGGCGGTTAACCTATTTGAGGCCATCATGGATAAACAGCTGCAAAAACCTAAAATTCTGAAAGTAGAAACGGTCGCGCGCTCGCGTTTATTTAACGTTGAGTCGGTCGATCTGGAGTTCAGTAACGGTGTGCGGCGGGTCTATGAGCGTATGCGCCCTTCGGAACGCGAAGCGGTGATGATTGTGCCGGTGATAGGGGATGATTTGCTGCTGATCCGTGAATATGCGGTGGGCACCGAATCCTATGAGCTGGGCTTCCCCAAAGGGCTGATCGATCCTGGTGAAGGGGTGTTGGAAGCCGCTAACCGCGAACTGATGGAAGAAGTCGGCTTTGGGGCCGTGCGCTTTGATTTCCTCAGCAAACTGACGATGGCACCTTCCTATTTTTCCAGCCAGATGAATATCGTGCTGGCACACGACCTTTATGCGCAAAGCCTGGAGGGGGATGAGCCAGAGCCGTTACCCCAGGTGCGTTGGCCGATAGCCAACATGATGGCACTGCTGGCGGAACCGGACTTTCGTGAGGCGCGCAATGTCAGCGCATTGTTCCTGGCAGAGGCATTCCTGCGCGGTTCGCGCTAACCCCCCATCGATTCCACCGCTGACAAACCCTCACCGGACTCAGAACATGCCGTGCCCGCCGGTCAAGATAAAAAAATGGCCAGATTGCTCTGGCCATTGTCGTTTTTAGAACAGCTCGTGGCTTTCGCCACCAGGGTCTGTCAAGGTGGTTCCGGCATCATGTACCGAGAACTCCGTGGGTTGAGTGCCTTCGATAAAGTACTCGGAACGGCTACCTCCGCCCCCGTTGGACAGCTTGCCGGTGCTCTTGTCGATGGTTACGCTGACAATCCCCGGTGGTGGCGTGACTTTCTGCTCTGGCAGGCCTTCCAGCGCCACCTTCATAAAATCATCCCAAGCCGGTTGAGCACTTTTCGCCCCACCTTCACCACCGGAAATCTGATCCGGGATGGCACCCGAAGCGGAGGCACGGCCAAGATTGCGGCGGTGATCGTCGAAACCGATCCACACCGATGTCACTGTTTCTGGGCCGTAGCCGGAGAACCAGGCATCTTTCGAACTGTTGGTGGTACCGGTTTTGCCGCCGATATCATGGCGTTTAAGATCGCGGCCTGCGCGCCAGCCGGTGCCCATCCAGCCCGGCTCACCGAAGATATTGGTGTTCAACGCATCACGGATCAGGAACGACAGCGGGGTGCTGATCACGTGTGGTGCATACTGCTGGTCGTTATCCTGCTGCATCTGTGCCGGGGTTACCTGCTCAAGCTGTGGCATCGGGACGTTGGCATTGTTGCCTTCCTGCGATACCGCCACGTTCTCGACGTTATCGTCGGAAAGCATGGCTGAACGATGCGTATCGCCGTAGATCACCGGCAGGTTGCAGCTATCGCAAACCACTTTCGGTTTGGCCTCGAATATCGCTTTACCCGTATCGTCTTCGATCTTGGTGATGAAGTACGGGTCAACCAGATAGCCACCGTTGGCCAATACGGCATAGCCGCGTGCCACCTGTAGCGGGGTGAACGAAGCTGAACCGAGCGCCAGCGATTCCGAATGTACGATGTTTTGCGCCGGGAAACCAAAGCGTTGCAGATATTCAGCGGCATAGTCCACGCCCATGGCGCGCATTGCCCGCACCATCACCACGTTCTTCGATTGGCCTAGGCCTTGGCGTAGTCGGATAGGACCGTCGTAAGTAGGTGGCGAGTTTTTCGGCCGCCAGTCGGTACCGGCACCGGCATCCCAACGGGTGATCGGCAGATCGTTGAGGATGGTGGCCAGCGTCAGACCCTTATCCATTGCCGCGGTATACAGGAACGGCTTGATGTTGGAACCCACCTGGCGCAGCGCCTGGGTCGCACGGTTGAACTTGCTCTGGTTGAAATCGAAGCCGCCGACCAACGCCTTGATAGCGCCAGTATTAGGATCGAGCGACACCAGCGCCGAGTTCACGTCCGGCACCTGTGACAGCCACCAGTTGTCGTTAACTTTACGCACCCAGATCTGTTGGCCCGGCTGCACCACGTCGGTGACGCGCTTCGGCGTAGGACCTTGCACCGTGTCGCTCTTGAACGCACGTGCCCAGCGCATGCCAGACATCGGGAGCGCAATGCGGCTGCCATCGGCCAGCATGGCGGTAGCCTGTTCGGCATCCGCCTGCAGGATCACTGCAGGAGACAGCGGGCCGTAGTTCGGCAGGTTCTTGAGGGAATCGACAATCTGTTTCTGATCCCAGGCCGGTTCACCCACTTTCCACAGCACGTTTGACGGGCCGCGATAGCCGTGGCGCATGTCGTAGTTGAGGATGTTGTTACGCACCGCCTCCTGCGCACCTTGTTGCAGCCGCTTGGTGATGGTGGTGTACACCTTGTAACCGTCGGTATAGGCGTTTTCACCGTAACGCTTGATCATCTCCTGACGCACCAGCTCTGAAAGATAAGGGGCGGAGAAGCTGATTTCCGGCGCATGGTAATTGGCTACCAAAGGTTCACTGCGGGCCTGATCGTACTGCGCCTGCGTGATGTAGCGCTCATCCAGCATCCGCGATAGCACCACGTTACGACGCGCTACGGAGCGATCGTGGGAATATAGCGGGTTAAAGGTGGAAGGTGCTTTGGGCAACCCGGCAATGGTAGCCATTTCGCTCAGCGTCAGTTGGTTGACATCCTTACCAAAATAGACGTGCGCGGCAGCACCCACGCCATAAGCGCGGTAACCCAGATAGATTTTGTTCAGATACAGCTCAAGAATTTCATCCTTGGTCAGCATCTGTTCAATGCGGATCGCCAGGAAGGCTTCCTTGATTTTGCGCATCAAGGTGCGTTCCGGGCTCAGGAAGAAGTTTCTGGCCAACTGCTGGGTGATGGTACTGGCCCCCTGCGAAGCGTGGCCGGAAACCAGCGCGACCGATGCAGCACGGAAGATACCAACGGGATCGACCCCGTGATGATCATAGAAACGGCTGTCCTCCGTGGCGATGAAGGCATGCACCATCACTGGTGGAATTTGGTCCAGCTTGAGGGGTATACGGCGTTTTTCACCATATTGGGCGATCAGTTCGCCCTCCGCGCTGTAAACCTGCATCGGGATTTGTAGCCGCACGTCTTTCAGCGTTGCGACATCGGGCAGCTGTGGCTCGACATATTTGTACAAGCCAAAAATCGAGGCTGCTCCCAGCACGATGCAAAACACTGCAAGGATTAAAAGATACTTTACGAACTTCACCTGAGATTTCCCATTTCATGTCAATTGGGCAGTTTATAAACAACCGCGCGGTAGTATAAAGGCAAGCCTGCAACATGGATATGTTCTTTTGTTATCTGAGGGTACGGAGGTGGGGTGAAATATGTTTTCTCAAACGTGGCAAGTGGGGTTGGATATCCAGGATCACTGCATCAGAGCGCTGGCTGCGCAGCGTCGGCGTAACGGTTGGCAATTGCGCCATTGGTGGCAACAGGCATTGCCCTACCCGGCGCTGCGGGCGGGGCATTTAGAGAGTTCTGCAATGTTGGTGACGGTACTCAAGCAGTGGCGTAGCCGGTTACCAAGACATATTTCCTTACGCATTGCTTTACCCGCACAGCGGGTTTTACAGCAGACGTTGCCCCTGCCAGACCTGCGCTTACAGGAGCCGGTTCGCCATGACTACATCACCACCCAGGGCCTGAAACAGTTCCCGTTAGACAGCCAGACGTTGGTAATGGATTACCGCCAGGCGCAGCCCAATACCCATCAGTTGCTGCTCACCGCGGCCCGCCAGCAGGAGCTGCGACAATGGCTGCAATGCCTGCAACTGGCGGATCTGCATCCCCAGGTGATCGATATCGCACCGAATGCGCTAAGCATGATGGCCGCATTTGCTGGCTTGGCTCCCGATGCCGGGCTGCTGCATCGCCTGGAGTCGGAATGGCTATGGGTAGCACCGCAAGCGATGCCCTTTGCTTATGGCGTCTTGCCTGCGGGGGAAGCCGTCGGCGTCAAGCAGGCGTTGGCAGCACTGCGTTCAGCTTGCCCAGCCATGGGGGCTAAAGAGGTGTATTACAGCAGCGTGCTGGACGAGGCCGCGCCAGAAGGCACCATGCCCTGGTCACCGTTCACGGCTTTCAGCCGCTTATACCCGCCGCTACCTGCTCAGCCGATGGCGTTTGCTCTGGCTGGCGGGTTGGCTCTGCGTCGCGAGGATGCCTGATGTATCAGGTCAATCTGTTGCCCTGGCGCCTCAGATGGCAGCGGCAACGCTACACCTTCTGGTTACGCTGCTTCGTTGCTCAATTGCTGTTGATGCTGGCTATGCTCACGGCGGTCTACTTTTTGCTGTTCTACCAACAGGCCAGGCAACATTCGATATTGCAGGGCTTAACGCAGCAACACACTGAGCTGGCAGGGCGTATTCAGCAGACGCAGCAAAAGATGGCCGAATTGACCCGTTTGGCCGCAGAAAGTGCCCGTTACCAGCACAATCGTGCGCAGAACCTGCGTTACCTGTCGTTATTGCAGCAGCTCTCGGTAACGCTGCCTGAAACCCTGTGGCTCACGGATTTTGAAGAGAACGCCAAGGGGATCTTGCTGCGGGGGCAAGGTGGGGCGTATGAGGAGATTGTCACCTTTGAGCGGCGGTTGGCCGGGCTACCTTTGTTGCAGGGCTGTCGTCTGGTTGAAGTCACGCAACGCAAGGAGGGAGGGTTGGCGTTCACTCTAACGGCACGCTGGGGGCAAGATGGATAAGCCCCTGCCAGACTGGCTGCTCCCCTGGCTCGCCCGGCCTGGTTGGCAACTGCTGGCGGCTCAATGGCTGGTATTAGCCGGGGCTGGGCTGTTGGCCGGCAGTGGGCCGATCTCGGGGGAATGGCAGCGGTGGGAAAGGCTGGATGAGCAGCGTCAGCAGTTGGAACACCAGATTGCAGAGCGTCAGCAGCAACTTAGCCGGCTACCGCCGCTAGCAGAGCTTGAACAGCGGTTGGGGCAGCAGGTGTTGATCGTGCCTGATGAGCCGGGGGACTTGGGGACTCAGCTCTATCAGCTTGGGGGGCGGCTGCTACGTTTCCAGCAGCAGGGGAAACCAGCTCAGCAAAAGATATGGTTACAGCTAGATTTCGGGGGCTTGCTGCGCTTGTTGGAGGCGCTGCCATCCACCCGCAGGATTGGGCAAATGAAGGTCGAGAGGCAGCCCGAAGGGTTAACCACTCAACTGACTCTGATTAGCTTAGAAGAGGCGGCGGATGAATAAGGCGTGGTGGTTTTGGCTGTTGTTCTCGGCCCCGCTGTGGGCTGAACAGTATCGCGATCCGTTCCAGCCACCGCTAACGGCGGCCTGCGCCGATCCTGCCATTTCACCGGAGGGCTGGCGGCTGAAAGGGGTTATTGGCACGCCGGATTTGCGCTATGGCTGGGTGGTCACCTCGCAGGGGCAGTGGTTGGGGTTATTGCCCCGGCAGCGGGTGCTGGATGGGGATTGGCAAGTGATGCAGATCCAGCCCCGGCAGCTTGAACTCGTCGCGCAGGATAGGGCGGAAGCCTGTCGGCCACACACGGGCAGTGTGGTGCTCACGTTGGGAAAGAAAACGTAAGGAAAAGCGATGAAAGGATATCAGTGGCTTTTGGTGGGATGGCTGGCTCTCCCTTTGGCGGTGATGGCAGGCGTGCAGCAGGAAAAGCCGGTGTCGCTGGCATTCCATGATACCCCGGCCAGCCTGATTTTACAGGCGCTGGCGGAGTATCAAGACTTGAACCTGGTCGCAGCCGAGGGTGTCGATACCAATCTGACACTGCGTTTGGACAATGTTCACTGGCAGCAGGCGTTGGCAGTGGTGTTACGCATGGGCAAGCTGACGATGACGCTGGAGGGCAATGTGATGATGGTTTTCCCACAGCCGGATGAGCAGGAGCTGCTTCGTCGGCAGCGGGCGTTGGCGCAGCAGGAGCCGCTGCACAACCTGACGATCACGCTGCAAAACGCGGAGGCCAGTGAGATAGCGCAGAGCCTGGATAGCCAACGCGGCAAATTATTGACCGAGCGTGGCAGCGTCGTGGTGGATAAACGCAGCAACGCGTTGTTGCTGCGTGACACCGCTCAGGCGCTGGCCCAGTTGAAAACCTGGGTGGCAGAGATGGATACCCCGCTGGAACAGGTGCAGCTGGCTGCCCATATTGTCACCATCAGCAGCGAGAATTTGCGGGAGCTTGGCGTAAGGTGGGGGTTGGCAGCAGAAGAAAGGCCAGCCAAAACGTTGCGGATAGACAATTTCAGCGTTGGCCTGCCGGTAGAAAACAGCGCCATAACGGCCGGTTTCCACCTGGCACGCATCAGCGGGCGCATCCTGGATCTGGAGCTGTCGGCGCTGGAGCAGGAAAATCAGGTGGAGATTATCGCCAGCCCGCGCCTGCTCACCGCACATCTGCAAACCGCCAGTATTAAACAGGGCACGGAAATCCCCTACGAGGTGTCGAGCGGCTCCAGCGGTGCCACCTCAATCGAGTTCAAGGACGCGGTGCTGGGCATGGAGGTCACGCCCAAGATTTTACCCAATGGCCGCATCACCCTGGCGTTACAGATCAGCCAGAATATGCCCGGGCGTTCGATCAAACAGGGCGAAGGAGAGGCGCTGGCGATCGACAAGCAGGAGATTAAAACCCAGGTGACGGTGAAAGATGGTGAAACCATTGTCTTAGGGGGCATTTTTCAGCGTCAGCGTAACCAGGCGACCGATAAAGTCCCTGGCGTGGGCGATATCCCGTTGCTGGGATCGCTGTTCAAACACAGCAATCAACAGCATAAAAGGCGCGAGTTGGTGATTTTCATCACGCCCACACTGGTTAAAGTCTAAATTGTCTCGATGGTGATGTTTGGTGCAGTGATGACGCCAAGGCCAAATGAGGGAAACCGACGAAAGTTAGCGTTAATCTGCCAAATCGCGACATCCCGTTACTTTTTCAGATAAACTCCAAGCGGAGATCTCGCTGCAATGCTCGGTTCATGAGGTCTCAGTCCAAAATCCTAGCCGTTGAAAACGCTTAAAAGTTGGCAAGCAAATGCACTTTTTTTCGTGCCTTAGAGGCATCTGAGTTTGACGCTGCGGCCGATTTAGCTTACAAGGGTTACCGAATTGAGCACCGAGGTTTTTTTGTTAATGCTGTACCCGTCGTCTTCCAGGCTGAAACCTGGGATCCATAGGGTATAAGACGCCGTTAAAAACGTATGGTTTCCCTCCTGCGGCGTGGATAGTGATTTATTCGGTTGCCAAACTACCAAGAGTGTTGAGATAATTTTTCGTCTGATCTCGCACTATCGCTCATGAGGTTTCAGTTTAGGTCCCGCCGCTAATTTGATTGGCGGGGCGGGTTATCATTAACGAATTGTCTTAGTAATACCGAAAAACATGGCAGAGAAACGCAATATCTTTCTGGTTGGGCCTATGGGTGCCGGCAAAAGCACTATTGGCCGTCAGTTAGCTCAGCAACTCAATATGGAGTTTTTCGACTCCGATCAAGAAATTGAGCGACGTACCGGAGCTGACGTGGGCTGGGTATTCGACGTGGAAGGGGAAGAAGGTTTCCGCGATCGTGAAGAAAAAGTCATTAATGAACTGACGGAAAAGCAAGGGATTGTGCTGGCTACCGGCGGGGGCTCGGTTAAGTCGCGTGAAACGCGTAACCGCCTGTCGGCGCGTGGTGTCGTGGTCTATTTGGAAACCACTATCGAGAAGCAGTTGGCCCGTACTCAGCGCGACAAGAAGCGTCCGCTGCTGCAGGTAGACTCTCCTCCGCGTGAGGTGCTGGAAGCGCTGGCTAGAGAGCGCAATCCGTTGTACGAAGAAATTGCAGATGTCACTATCCGCACCGACGATCAAAGCGCTAAAGTGGTTGCCAACCAGATTATCAACATGCTGGAAAGTAACTGATAGCGGGTTCCGTGTTGGCCGCGGGCAAATGCGGAAATTCTGATTGTGTTCCCCGCGTTGGCGGGGATAAACCACACCGAGAACTGAGCGCGACATGGAGAGAATTACCGTAACGCTTGGGGAGCGTAGCTACCCGATTACCATAGCCGCCGGATTGTTTGACGATCCGGCTTCTTTTATGCCGCTAAAGGCGGGTGAACAGGTCATGCTGGTCACCAACCAGACTTTGGCACCCTTGTATCTGGAGCGTATCCGGTCGGTGCTGGAACAGGGCGGCGTAGTGGTGGATCAGGTGATTCTACCTGATGGCGAACAGTATAAATCTCTGGCCGTACTCGAGCAGGTGTTCTCGGCGCTGCTGGAAAAGCCCCACGGTCGCGATACCACGCTAATTGCCCTCGGCGGCGGCGTGATTGGCGATCTGACCGGCTTTGCCGCAGCGTGCTATCAACGCGGTGTGCGTTTTATCCAGGTTCCTACCACGCTGCTCTCGCAGGTGGACTCCTCCGTTGG